>JBAPSY010000055.1:0-8843 GCA_049281855.1 Anaerolineales bacterium | reverse complement strand
GCGCCATTGTAGGTCTTTACTTCGGGTACCCCCAACGGGATGTATTTCCCGCTCGTTGGGCAAGCCGGTGGCACGCATAGCCCGGGCAGTGGATCGGTGAACTTCTGGATACCTCCTGCTGTAACATAACCCGAGCCAGCGTTCGTCAATGTGATTGCCGAGATGACACCATTATCAAGAGCGGCTGTGGCTGCAGCTCCCGTTCCGGTTGGGTCACTGATAGTTACGGTCGGCGTCGGGTTATAATCTGCGCCGGTTGCATCCAGGGTGATTGACTGTATTGACAGCGTGGCTGTGGCGGTTGCCTCCGTGAATGTGGCCGGATCATGATTGATCGGGTCGGAGAGCGTACCGTCACGGATCACGACCTTCGGCGCGGTCGAGTACCCCGACCCGGGGTTAACCACATCTACACCTATGATCGTTACTGGATCCCCAGGATTCGCAGGGATGCAATTGAGTTCCACACACACGACGTTGCCCTGTGCTTGCACCCCACCGGGTCCGGCAGGCAGGTCGAAGTCGACTGTCGGGAACTGGTATCCAACGCCGCCGTTAGTGAGGGTGACCGCGTCAACGCCACCATAGGCTGTCGCTGCCGCACCACCATTTCCACTGAAGGTCACAACGGGGGCTGAATAACCTGAACCCGGCAGATCCACTGTGACTGCGACAACAGCTCCAAGCTTTACGATGGTCACGTCAGCTGTCGCTCCTGTCCCGGAGCCGAGGATGGCGACGGTCGCCTGCGAATAGTCGTGCCCCGGGTTGGTGATGGTGATGCCGGTGACTGCGCCGTTCGCCCCCACTGAGGCAACAGCTTCAGCTCCGCTGCCATTTCCAGTGATGACCACTTGGGCATCTGCCAGCGTGTATGGGCTGTTGGCCCAGTTGGGGTAGGGTCCAAAGTAATGTGGGACCTTGGTTTCGTCCGTCGGATAAGCTGGCATTGCGCTGACGGACTGAAGTTGACTTGTGATCCCAAAGATAAAAGAAACGAGTACAAGCAACACCAGGATATAACTTAAAACCTTACGACTAGTCATTTATTTTCTCCTTATAGATTTAATGGATTCTTGTCTAACGGTTAGCGTTGAAGAAGGATGGATCGGTCACCGTTTTGGTTTGCTTTTCTCCTGCTCAAATTTGGTCATGAAGCCTAGTTATTGTGACCATGTAATACTTGGAAAGAATATATTTTTCTATCTATAAACCGCAGCAACTCGTGCAAAATAACCGCTAGAAATGACTTCTAACCAAGAAGTATGGTTCTCCCGAGGTTGGTCATTCCCTCAAAAATTAGGTGCGAGAATTTATTATGGGAATATTGAAATAGGATACTGATAAATTTGAACTCGTCCACCAAAAATAATGGGCAAAATACTGATCTAGAATTGTGTAAATCTATCTTTGAAACTATAACTACTGCTATCGATGATTTCATGAGGGATTGATGGGTTGGTCATGAAGATTATTGTGAATGGAGACACTCTTCTCACCCAAGATCGTCCCGACACAATCCAGTAAACGTTCAGGGGCAATCGGTTTTACCAGATAATGGGCACTTAATAGCTTGTCCTCCTTTTCCATTTCTGAGATTGACTGGTCCGTTAGAATTACGATTGATACATAGGGGTAAATACCAAGGATCTTGGGGAGTAATACATTCCTTGTTTCAGGTATATTGGTATCCGAAATGATCAGGTTGTATTTCCTAGATTGAATAATGTCCATCGCCTTGTAAACACAGTCAGTTGCAGTCACAAGGTATCCGGCGCTTTGAAGAACGAGCGCGATGGATTGGCGCAAATTAATGTCATCTTCGACCAGAATAATTAATTTAGGGCTCATGGTTATTTATTGGAATTAATCCAATTTTTATTTTATAGCTAATATGGGAATGAAGAATTTGAAATAGTTGGCATATATTGGTATCGCACCAATGGTTTAAGTTAAATCGAAAGGCGAGCAGTGACCATCACTGCTCGCCTTTAATGAATTATTCAGAACTTATTTTACACAACCAGGCGATAACCAACATCTCGAACAGTGATGATCAACGAGGGATGGCGTGGGTCGGGTTCTACTAACTTACGGAGCTCGTGCATCTGCCAGCGTGAGATCTCGCGCGCATCTGACCTGCTCAAATGCTGATAGCCTTGTGACTCCAAGACCAACTTCTCATACGTCACGGGTTGGGGTGAATGTCGTACCAGCGTGACCAGGTAATCGAAAGTGGAGGGAGGCAGAGATCTGTTACCTTGATTAAGCTGGACGGAATGAGTATGTCTGTCCAATACCAAAGGTCCGCATTTCAAATATCGTGCCGGATCGGTTGGTGGAGTGGTTTTGTCCGTAGTAATCGTTTGACCATCCTTCCCATCTATGGATTGTAACTCAGTCAATAAACTCTGCAGTTGAGTGGTGATTTCACGCCGTCGCTTGGGTTTTTCTTCCTTCAGGATATTTTCCACCCGTCTTAGAATGGTTTCAGGATCGATCGGTTTTAACAAGTAATCCCTTGCCCCCAACCTGACAGCTCCGATCGCGGTATCCAATGTGGCATGAGCCGTCAGTATAAGGACGGGCATCTCAGGATAGATATCTTTTATTTGAGGTAGAAGCTGGATGCCGTTTTGATCAGGTAATTTGATATCCAGGAAGGTCAAATCATAAGCCCCAGCCCGGAGTAAATCAAGCGCTTCGGCTGCGTTGGCAGCAGTCGTAATAGCATAGCCCGCCCGTTGCAGGATAAGCCCAAGACTGCGCCGTAAATTGGGTTCATCGTCGATAATCAGGATGGAGTGAATCATACCCATGCATTAATCTCCTCTATTCTTGTTTGCTCGGCTGATAAGGGGTAGCCAAATGGTAAAGCTCGTTCCCTGTCCGGGCTGACTTTCAACCGTTATCTGGCCACCATGTTTTTGGATAATTCCGTAGCAGATCGATAGCCCCAGCCCCAGACCGTAATCTTTCGAAGTTGTAAACGGTTCGAAGATGTGGGGCAAAATTTCCGGTTTTATGCCCGGACCAGAATCACTAAAAACGATTCCCACTTGATCCTTATTACTGGAAAAAATCATATTTACCGATAATATTCCTCCGGCCGGCTGCATCGCATCGATGGCGTTCATACAAATATTCAGAAAAACCTCAATCATCTGGTCTTTAACACAGTTGATTTTATACTTCTTTAGACCCGCTAAGGGCTGCCAACCAACTTGCGAATTGTTCAGATGAGGAATGATCAGCGAATGGACTTCTTCGATGATTTCCAATAGTTCCTGAGAGCGCATGGTCTGAACAGCTTGCGGACGATAAAGCTGGCGCAATTGTCCGACAATATTCGAAAGTCTTTGGGTCTCAGAGAGCGCCATCTCCAGTGGTTCCTTGTCGGGGGAATCAGCGTCAATATCTTGCTGGATCAGATAAAGGCAGTTCTTGATCGTTTGTAACGGGTTATTTATCTCATGGGTGACCGATCCAACCATGCGACCAATGGCGGCATGCTTCTCAGCTAGGATTAATTGGTTTTCATAATTCTTTTTCTCGGTGATATCTGTGCAGGTACCGATCCAACCGGTGATATTGCCATTATCACCTGAAATCGGCACACCGCGTACCGAGAAATGATAATATTCCCCAAGCCGGTTTCTAATTCGATATTCAGTCTCATAGAGTGATTTTGTTTTCACTGCACGAGCCCAAATTTCTGCTATCTTTGGCTGGTCAACAGGATGTAAGGCGTTGATCCAACCCTGGCCTCTGATCTCATCTTCACTCTGACCGGTGAAAGCCCTCCACATGGGTATATCCTCTACCACGTCCCCTTGCGAATTTGTTTGCCATACGATCGGAGCAGCGGCAATGACCAGCGAGCGGTATTGTTGCTCGCTTTTTCTGAGCGCCTCATCCGCTCGTTTGTGTTCAGATATATCTTGACGGATGGAGATAAAATTAGTAATATTTCCGCTTTGATCGAAAACGGGGGTAATGATTTGCTCTTCGTAATATAAGCTGCCATTTTTACGACGGTTGACTAACTCCGCCCGCCATACTTTCCCTGCGAGGATGGTATCCCATAGATCATGATAAAATTCCTGATCTTGCTTGCCAGATTTGAGGAAGCGTGGATTCTGACCAACGATCTCTTCCATTGAATAACCAGTCATTTGGCTAAAGGCTGGGTTGGACCACAAAATATAACCATCCTTATCGGTGACGATAATGGCATTGGCAGCAGCTTCCAGGGCTTTAGTCAAAAGGATCAACTGTTTCTCAGCCTTCTTACGCTCAGTGATATCGCGAGCGGCCGCAAACACACCCGCGACATTACCAGACTCGTCACGATAGACGGAAGCATTGTAAACCACAGGCGTAATGTGCCCATCCTTGTGCTGGATCTCCAGCTCATAGTCGCGCAGCATTCCGGATTCAAATACACGCTGATATCCTGCCCGAGCTTTCTTGGGGTTGGTGAAATAATTATGGAAATCCATCCCAATAAGCTCATTACGTTTATTACCCGTAATTGCCTCGGTCACTGAGTTTACATCACCAATTTTTCCATCCGGTGTGATCGTCACAAGAGCGTCCAGGTTGGCTTCAATCAGGCTGCGGTTGTATGCATTCAGTTGACGCAGCTTCTCTTCTGCTTGCTTGCGTTCAGTAATATCTCGGGCAGCTGCGAATACACCGGCGACCTTGCCGGTCTCATCATAATAGACTGAGGCATTGTAAATCACAGGCGTGGTATGCCCATCCTTGTGCTGGATCTCCAGCTCATATTCCCGCACTGTTCCCGTCTCAAAAACTTGCTCATAACCTGCACGAGCTTTTTCTGGATTCGTAAAATAGCCATGGAAAGCTGTACCAATCAGCACTTCACGTGTATATCCAGTGATTGCCTCGGTCACTGTGTTCACATCACCAATTTTTCCATCCGGTGTGATGGTCACAAGAGCGTCCAGATTGGCTTCAATCAGGCTGCGGTTGTATGCGTTTAATGAGCGCATTTTCTCTTCCGCCTGCTTACGCATGGTGATATCAATGCCCATCTCAAGAATGAGTGCTGAACCATCGGTATCGTTGAAAGGGAAGGCGAAAACATCATAACTTCGACCATTGGGACCGGTCCATTCCCAATGATGATTGGTTCCAGTTTGCAACACTTTATAAAAGTCACAATTCTCACAAGGCTCACTGCGCCTAAAAAGGTACTCATAACACTTTTGATCGTGATCCACGCCAAAGTGCTCCCTGTAATAACGGTTAGCAAAGGAAACGTGATAATCGGGTGTTAAAAGGATTAAGTAGGCTGGTAATATTTCCAGAACGTCATTAAAACGTTGGCGCTGAGCTTCGACAGCCTTGGTTTGTAAAATAAGCTCTTCGGTACGCTCTTGCACCGTTATTTCCAGCTTTTCGTGGGCTTGACGAAGTGCATCTTCGGCATGAATCCGTTTGGAGATGTCATTATATGTGATGACAACACCATACTTGTCAATTGGAAGGGGTGAAGCAGTCACGCTGATCCAGGTGATCTGATCGTTATCTTTGACAATACCCATTTCTACATTTTCGACGCGGCGTTGCTCTTTCAACGCCCTTACGCTGGCAAATTCTTCAGTAGGCATTGGGGTCCCATCAGGCCGGATCATCTTCCAACGATTTCCGCCAATTTGCATGCGTAATTGTTCTTCTTCGGTTACCCCCAAGATATGGGAAGCTTCTAGATTGGACTCGATAATCTTACCATTTTTGTCCGATACAGTGACACCAAGAGGGAACGAGTCGAAAAGCACGGAATATTTGGTTAAATTGATCCGCAGATCATCTTCCATTCGCTTGCGTTCGGTGACATCCAAGAAAATGACAGCAAATTGACTGGGAGCACTTCGATAAGCGAAAACTTCGTAGTATTTGTTGAAAGTGGAGGAGTATTCTTCGAACTGGACAGGTTCACCAGTGAGCACGACTTTTCCGAAAATATTTACCCAGTTATCACCCTCATCAGGGAGCACTTCACGGAAAGTTTTGCCAACCACAAGCGCTCGTTTTAAACCAGTAAAGCGCTCGAAGGCAGGGTTAATATCCAGAAAACGGTAATCGTATGGCTTGCCTTTATCATCGTATATAATCTCGTGGATGGCAAAGCCTTCGGTCATTCCTTCAAATAGCGATCGGTATCGCTCTTCGCTTTCTCTCAATGATTGTTCTGCCAGTTTTGTGGAGGTGAGGTCCACCGTTGCAATTCCGACCCCAGTGATCTGTCCATCTTTGTCGCGGATTGGCTCCAGGAATATTTCAAGGTATAAACGCTGACCACCACTGGTCACCCAACCTTGCTCTACCAATTCCTCTCCTGTTTCAAGCGCTTTACGCTTAAGCCCCATTGTCCAAGCCGCAACCTCTGGCGGAAATATGTCCGCGTCAGTTTTTCCGATCACCTCAGCCGGATTTATAGTTCGCTGGTTGTAAGCCCAAATAAAACGCAAATCCTTATCCTGGGCAGCAACGGTGACAGGAGCGTTCTTGAGAACCATACGGAAGCGTGCTTCACTTTCTTGCATTGATATTTCCATTTGCCTGTTTTGTGTATCATCTTTGGCATAGATTCGCGCTGTGCCATATTCTGCAGAAAAGTAGATGGTTTCTCCAAAAATAAATTCTCCAAGCATCACTTCCCGTACAAAATGAACATCCGATTTTTCGTCTGCAATTTTACACATCTCCATGAAATCATCGGGGAGAAAAATCCGTGCATCTGTCATTCCAAGTCTTGATAAAGTCTGTTTTGCGGCTGGGTTAATAAAAATCACCTGCCCATTGCGGTCAAATTCAAGAACAGGATTAGGATTCAATTGCGGAAAAGAAGCCAATCTCCGGTACTCTTCGTTCTGTTGGCGCAGGGTGGTAATTTCTCGCTGTAATTCTTCAATAGTGGAGGCAAAATCATCCGTGTTCATTAATACCTAATCTCCAATGACTATGAATTACAAAATCACCGGTAATACCAAATGTTTTAATATTCTTTTCGTGTGCTGGCATAATATTTACATAGACATCATGGAAAAAATATAGGTTTATTACCATCGAATTGGGAGTATCGCTAAAGCACAAGGAGCATTTGTCCTAAATGATAACAATATAGGGTACCCATAATAAGAACATCTTTATTCTAATACATATTCAATTACATAATCATCCTGGGTTTCCGTGGAAATTAAAACAACTCATTTCAACGAGACGTAATCTGACCTACTATTCTTTTGGCGATCCTACATATTAGAAGGCAAATCGTAGGTGACCACTCATTCGTACACCTTCTCGCCTTCCGCATCTGCATTTAGGGCATCCGCCTCTACATCTCGGGCTGATGGGGTATGCGAGAGCAATTCGCGGTAATACTCATGTTGGATGACCAGGTTCATGATCTCATTTGTGCCTGTCCAAATGGTCATCAGGCGTGCATCCCGTAACAGACGCTCGATGGGATATACGTTGGTATAGCCGATCCCACCCATAACCTGCATGGCGTCATTGACCACTGCCCAGGCAGTATCAGTGGCAAACTTTTTCGCTTCAGAGACCATGCGCCGTACGTAATTCGAATTGCCAATGGAATCGATAATGCGCGCTGTTTCGTGCACCAGGGCACGAGCCGCGTCGAGACGGGTCAGGCTGTCCGCGATTTTAAAACTGACCCCTTCAAACTCACGGATCTTCTGCCCGAATGCTTTCCGCTGGTCGGCATAGCGAGTGGAAATCTCCAATGCGGCACGCGCCAGACCAAGCGCACCCGCCGCACTGGTCATCCTTTCGGGGATCATCATCTGGTTGAATATTTCGTATCCACCATGTTCCTGACCGATCAGGTTTTGCACCGGTACTGGTACATTCCGAAAATATACCCGCCCCGTTCCTCCACCTCGTGTACCCATAAGACCATAAACATGCTGGATTTCCACTCCCTGCCCGCGCTCGACCAATAGCGTACTGATGGCTCTGTGGCTAGAACCATCAAGACTCGATCGAGCGTATACGAGAAACAGGTCAGCACCCTCAGCACCAACGATAAAGCGTTTCTGGCCGTTTAAAATATAAAAATCATCTTCGCGTTTCACGGTCGCCGTTGCACCGAAGAAATCTGATCCACCGCGAGGTTCGGTTAGGGCTTCCGCAACAGTTAGCTTGCCTGCAAGGATGGGTATGAGATATTTTTCTTTTTGCTCTGAAGAACCGAAAACATTGATCGCTTCACCGACAATGGATGGCAAGGAGTATAAACAGGCGAGGCTAGCGCCAAGCACACCAATTTCCTCCAATGCCAAAACTTCATGTGACCAGTTGAGGCCGCGTCCGCCCCATTCGGGTGGGAAGCGCAGCCCCAGTAAATGGTTCGCTGCAAGCCTCTGGATGTATTCATGCGGATAATGGACCTTCTCGGCGTCCATATCGAGTAATAACTGGCGCGATACCCCTTCCCGCACAAAGGTGCGTGCTTCATCGCGCAGGCTGCGTTGTTCCGGAGTCAGTAAGAAATCGGACATATCTCCATCCTTTTAATCAAAACTTATTAGACAGATCGTTCGAGCGCTGCTCGTCAATTGCATTCATATTCAGCTTCCAAACCAACCAGTAACATATTCCAGTTCGGCATAGTTTATAAAGCTGGTAAACCGAACAGCAGTATTAAATTGAGTGAATATACTGATAAATTCTATAAGGCATTGTATCATTATTAAATTTATGCAGTTGATGTTTGTCAGCACCACATATTTTATATAAAGCAGGAAATCGACCTACACGAATATCCGATGAAAAGTAATAGTTTTTTT
>JBAPSY010000054.1:0-2103 GCA_049281855.1 Anaerolineales bacterium | reverse complement strand
ATGCCAGCCAGGGGATGGCTCGGCTCAAGCGCTGATGAAGGACGTGCCAAGCTGCGATAAGCCTCGGCGAGGTGCATGGAACCTTTGAACCGAGGATGTCCTAATGGGAAATCCTAGTCTTCGGACTAATCCGTCAGGATGGGGAACGTCCCGGATTGAAACATCTTAGTAGGGACAGGAAGAGAAATCAACCGAGATTCCGTTATTAACGGCGAGTGAAAGCGGAACAGCCTAAACCGAATCCCGCAAGGGAGATGTGGTGTTATAAGCCGGTCCAAACGTCTTGACTTAGAAGTCGAAGTGGCCTGGAATGGCCTGCCATAGAGTGTGAAAGCCACGTAGTCGTAAACCCTTCAGACCGGGGCCGTGTCTTGAGTACCGTGCGTCGGAAATCGCGCGGGAAATTGGGGGTCACCAACCTCCAAGGCTAAATACATCTTGAGACCGATAGCGCAGTAGTAGTGTGAACGAAAGCTGAAAAGTACCCCAAATAGGGAGGTGCAAAGAGCCTGAAATTGGCTGGCGATAGTGCGTTAGGGCGCGCAAGGATCTTCTCCTTGAAGGAAACGGCTGCAAGGCCGCAGTACGAGAGGAGTTGCCGGCGTTCTAACATGCGTTTTGAAGAACGAACCAGGGAGTGCATATTGGCGGCGAGGCTAATTCTTTTACAGAGGAAGCCGTAGCGAAAGCGACAGGCGCGCATGTGAAGAGGCGCGACGTATACAAGTGCGTGCAGTCGCCCGTATGCGACCCGAAGCCGGGCGATCTAGGCGTTGGTAGGTCGAAGCGTGGCGAAAGCTGCGTGGAGGATCGTTAGAGATGTTGATATGCAAATCGCTCTCGTGACCTGCGTCTAGGGGTGAAAGTCCAATCGAGGTCGGAAATAGCTGGTTCCTCCCGAAACATATCGCAGTATGACCTGGTCTGAGATAGTCGGCGGAGTAGAGCACTGATTGGGGAAGCCGGACCCGAAAGGGTCTGTTCTCTTGTCAAACTCCAAAACCGCCGTCGTCGAAGAAGACCGGCAGTCCGGGCTGGGGGGTAAGCTTCTAGTCCGTGAGGGAGACAACCCTGACCGTGGTTAAGGTCCCCAAGTATCGGCCAAGTGTCAACACTTAAGGGTGTCCTGGGTCATAAACAACTGGGAGGTTAGCTTAGAAGCAGCTATCCTTTAAAGAGTGCGTAACAGCTCACCAGTCGAGATCCAGGGCCCCGAAAATTGACGGGGCTAAGCCGATTACCGATACCACGGAGCACCGCAAGGTGATCTAGTAGGGAGGCGCTCTGCGTGGGCAGAAGCATCTCTGTGAAGAGGTGTGGACCGCGTAGAGACGAAAATCCTGGTAGCAGTAGCAGCAAAGTCGGGTGAGAATCCCGATCGCCGTATGGGCCAGGGTTCCTCGGCAATGTTCGTCAGCCGAGGGTCAGTCGGTCCTAAGACGTACCTTAATCGGAGTACGCCAAATGGGAAACAGGTTAATATTCCTGTACCTTTCAACGATAAAACTGACGCTTCCGGATATGTCAAGCGTTCGCGCCAGGGCGTTCAAGCGCAGAAGTCTGCGGAGAGCCGTAATGGCGAGAAACAGACGAAAACGTGATGACGTAAGTTGGCAAATTCCAGGAGTCCGTGAAAAGGGAGTTGAAAGTCCGTACCGAGAACCAACACTGGTGCCCCAAGCTGAGAAGGCTAAGGCGTGTCGGCATATGCTAGCTAAGGGAATTCGGCAAAATAGCCACGTAACTTCGGGATAAGTGGTGCCTGCTTTGCAAGAAGCAGGTCGCAGCGACGAGGGGACTCTAACTGTCTAATAACAACATAGGTGATTGCGAATCCGTAAGGACTAGTACAATCACTGAATCCTGCCCAGTGCAGGTACCTGAAAACCCGGTTCAACGGGAAGAAGGGCCTGTCAACGGCGGGGGTAACTATGACCCTCTTAAGGTAGCGTAGTACCTTGCCGCTTAATTGGCGGCTTGCATGAATGGATCAATGAGAGTCCCACTGTCCCTAGCTGGTACCCGGTGAACCTTACGTTCCAGTGCAGAGTCTGGAGACCCCTAATGGGAAGTGAAGACCCCGTGGAGCTTTACTGCAGCCTG
>JBAPSY010000053.1:0-5981 GCA_049281855.1 Anaerolineales bacterium | reverse complement strand
TTTTTTTATTCGCCCGTATGCGCAAGTTGAAAAAGTTTTCGCCCAAGTAAAATCAACCATATTATATTCAAGAGCCCGCCGCCCATGGCAAATATCAAAGCTACTTGCTTGAGCACCGGTATAAAAGATGTACACACTTCAAAGATCGATAATAGTGTAAAGCCTATAATTCCTATGAGCGCGGTTGCTTTGCTGAAGATCCTACCTCGTAGCATAAGAATAGACATTAAGACTCCAGCAAGCTCTCCTAGGAAAAAGCTTATGAAAGTACCAGGAGAATGGCTTCTACCGACAGAAAGCATTGCCTGCCCAGCCGCTGCGAACATTGATCGTTGAGCCTCTGTTGTAGCTTGAGCGTATTGACCGCTCAGTTCAAGCATAGAGAATGCCCTATTCGTAGCAAGGAAGACCGCTACCCCTGCAAAGGAAAAGATCATTGCGAGCGCTGCAAATGCTTTATACCCTTTCCGGTGGACTGTAAAGAGGGCGAAATACATTGGAATTCCAAAAGTAAACATGGCAATATTCAGAAGCCCCAGGTTTCTGAGTCCCATAAACCAATTGCCTTGAAGTTGAGTGAACCAATCGAATACCGTTTCGACGGGTGTATTTCCTCCTGGCAGGAAAGTGATGACCATCTCGACAAATGCCACTACCACGGTTAGCAAGGCAGCCATTCCGCCAATTTTATAAATTGTCTTCCTGTTGGATTCGGACAGTTCCATATCTTTTGAATTCTGGTTATTCATTGACATTTCTCCTTGTTCTGAATTTGTATTCATATCATTCTGACATGCGCCCAACGGTTGGCGTTAGCCGCATGCTATACGGCGACAAGACCCGTCCGGGTGCCCCCATATTTATCTTGAATTAACCAGATCTATTGCCATAGCAATGGCGCCCAATACCCCCGAGCGGTTCCCGAGGGTGGGCGGCAGGATATATTCATTTATCTTCTCCAGAATCATTGGTGACTGAATATATCCATTCAGGTGCTGTTGGACCTTACTTCGCACAACTTCATGCAATCCGCGGTGATGTGGAACTCCACCACCCAGAACAATCCGTTGAGGAGAATAGGCGTAGATCAGATTGACTAAGGCCAAGGCGATGTATTCCGCTTCAAGTTCCCAGGCAGGATGGGAATCAGGCAGTGTCTCAGCGGCTTGTCCCCAGCGCTGATTTATAGACAATCCGGAAGCCAGCCCCTCCAAACAATCGCCGTGATATGGGCAACTGCCAGGGAATGGGTCGTTTTCCCAGTCATGAGGTATGACGAAGTGACCAGCTTCGGTATGGACCAGCCCATGCAAGGGACGACCATTCGCCAGCACGCCCACTCCGACACCGGTTCCCACGGTTATATAAACAAACGGGTCCATAGATTGATTACCCGGTGTCCAGTAATGCTCACCAAACGCAGCTGCGTTGACATCAGTATCGAAGGCCACAGGCAACTTCAAAGCCCTTTCGATTCCACCACGCAAGTCCACCTGGCTCCAGGCTGGTTTCGGAGTAGTGGTAATGTAACCGAAGGTCGGCGAAGATGTGTTCAAATCCACTGGCCCAAACGAGGCGATGCCAACCGCCGCCAATTCACCCCGCTCGGCATACGGCGCGAAGAATCCAGCCGCTTGGCGGATAGTCTCATCAGGAAGTGTTGTGGGGAAGCGAGTCTCTTCAACCACGCCACCCGGACCGGTCCCGATCATGCAGACAAATTTCGTTCCACCTGCTTCGATGCCGCCATATAACTGCTTCATCCTGCACCTCTTTAAAGTATTGTTAAATAATTCGACAGTTTCAATTCAGGGTTTGAGCCAATAACCATTGGTAAAGCTCTGTGTCTGCATACGCGCGCGTCCACGAGCCAGCATGGTCAGAATCCGCATAAAAAGTAAATCGAATATTTCCGTCACAATTTTTCAACGCATCCACTAAAACCTCCGACTGGAAAGGCAGAACGTCAATATCCTCACCACCATGGAACACCCAAATCGGAATATCGCATAAAGCGCAGATATTTTCAGGGATTGCGCGGCTTCCTTCCTGATACCCGCCCGCAATGGGTACGATGGCTGCAAAGCGATTGGGATAGCGTAAAGCAAATTCCCAGGTACCAAATCCTCCCATACTAATCCCGGTCAAGTATACGCGCATTGGGTCCACCGAATAAGTTGATTGGATCTGATACAACAAGGTATTCAACGAATCGATCATATCCGACCACCACAACTTATCGGCAGACAATTGCGGTGATACGACAATAAAGGGGAAATCAGCCTGCTGCTCTAGAATTTTTGGGAGAGGTTGTTTCTCGAGAAGGTCAAGATTGTCTCCCCGCTCGCCTCTCCCATGAAGGAACAAGATCAAAGGCCATTTTTGCTGGGGGTCTTTTCCATAGGAATCTGGTAAATACAGCAAATATCTCACTTGCACTGTCTGCGACATCTGATTTGCAATAACGGTTTTTATGAATGTTGAATGTGGTTTTTGACCCAGACTCAAAGCCAGATATTGGGTTGGAACTTCAGAAGGTGCGAGAGTCAAAGGCGGCATGGGATAAACCTGTTTAGCATTCGGTCTGGTTGTACATCCTGCTTGCACCACAACAATTGATATTGCCACTAATGACCACATTAAAGGGAAGCGCGAAAGTGTGGTTTTCATAATCCATCGTCTACAATTTGCCAGAAATCAGTACCCAATCCTACTTTATCTGGTAATAACGGCTGTAATCATTGCACAGCAAATGGAGTGCAGGCACATCTTCTTCGATTGTCGGAAAACGTCCAATCGGCTCGAAGAAACGATTATCGCTGTGGTCATCGTTCACCAGCGAAATCTCACCGATAAGCACTCGCCCTTCCCCCCAGAATTTGTGATAACAGCGCGGTTCAAGAGTGATGCTCTCTCCGGGCGCGAGTCTGACTATCTCCCCCGCTTTGAGGTTGTGCCGGACACCATCGATCGTAACGGAAACATCATTGGTCAAGTCCAAATTTTCGTCGGGAATGGCATTATAAAGTTGGATAAGTAATTGTCCACCGCCCCGGTTGATAATGTCCTCCATCTTTTTCCAATGGAAGTGCAGAGGGGTAATTTGCCCATCTTCAACCTGCATGATTTTCTCGGCATATAGTTTCCCGGTCTGCGTTTGCCAGTTGCGCGGGTTACCGTTCCGGATCGTAAACAGGACCAATCCGAAATGGGAGAAATCCCCCATGCCAAAGTCGGTGATATCCCAGCCTAGTTGATTTTCAACAATTTCCCGTGCCTCTTCACCCTTCGCCACCCAATCATCCGGAGTCCAGTAAGCAAAAGGAGGTAAGTGGAAACCCTTACTACGAATAAAACCATCTGCAAGAATTATCAACTCGTTGATTTCTGAGCGCCTCATAATATTCTCCTGTTTTTGAAAACTTCAGGGGTCTGTGACAATCACGCTGCCACAGACCCCTGGAATATTGCGCATTGAACTGTCCTGGGGGAAAAGGAACCAGAGAATATAGTTCAAAATTGTAGTCGGCAGCTATCTATAATCCATTTAATATATCTCAGGTGGCAGCATTTGCACCGTTACTATCAAGCCCTTTTGGAATAACACCCATCTCATGGACCGCTTCGGCACCGACCATCAAACTTACGATCTTATCCGGTTGGGTCTTTGCTGCGATTTCCTCACCGACTTTTCGGCCTCGCCGCAAAATTACAATCCGATCAGCTACTGCAAAGACATCCTGCATGTTATGGCTGATGATGATAACCGGTACACCCTGGTCGGCAAGGGTGCGTACCAGTCCCAGCACTTTTCGCTGTTCGGAAACACCCAGGGCTGCAGTCGGTTCGTCCATGATCATCACTCTGGCATTCCAGTAAATGGAACGGGCGATTGCCACGGATTGGCGCTGTCCACCCGAGAGGTTACGTACCTGTTGAAATAGAGAGGGGATTTCGATATCCAACCGTTGTAATGCACCGGTCGATTCATTTGTCATTTTGTGGCGGTCCAACGTGTTAATCAACCCGCCAAGGTATCTTCTCTTTATTTCACGCCCAAGGAATATATTCGCGCCGACATCCAGGTTCTCAGCCAGTGCCAGGTCCTGGTAGATGGTTTCGATTCCCAGGTCGCGTGCATTTCGTGGATTGGCAAAAGTCACCTTTTGATCATCAAAATAGATTTCACCGCTGTCAGGTTGGTATACACCGGAGATCATTTTAATAAAAGTAGATTTGCCAGCACCGTTATCACCAACCAGGCCGATCACTTCGCCTGCATTCACTTCTAGGCTGACATTGTCCACAGCAATCAATCCGCCAAAATGCTTTGTGAGGTTCACTGCACGTAATATGGTTTTCATCATGTCCTGCCTTTAATACCTAATGTTCCATACTCCTGCCCAGTTGATCAACAATCACCGCAACAATCACCACAATACCGACTGCAACATACTGCCAATAAGGCTGCATGCCAAGGACTACCAGTCCATATTGAATAGTGGCGATGATCAGTGCTCCGATCACCGTTCCAACGATGGTGCCCTCTCCACCGAACATGCTCGTTCCTCCAATGACGACTGCGGCCACTGCCATAAGCAAGCCAGTTTCTGCTGCATTGGCTGCACCACTGGTGAAGCGCGAGGCCCATAATACCCCGGCGATCCCGCCCAATACTGCGGCGAGGATGTAGGCCCGTGTCAGTGTGCTTTGTACCGGAATACCAGCCCGGGTGGCAGCTTGAATATTTCCGCCGATGGCATAAATATGCTGACCAAACTGGGTTTTCGCCAGGATAAACCAGATGACAACTGCGACAACCAGGGCAACGAGAACCACATTGGGTAGAATTGGGGTAATGTGCGCCAGGTCTGCAGGTAATGCATCAGCAGGAACCTTAAAGAAGCTGACTCCATGACTAGGCCAGTAATACAATATGCTGCCATTCCCGATCGGCCCGAGGTAGGGCGGCTGCTCGGCGATCTGGATGCCTTTGGCCCTAACCAAGGCAAGGCCATAGACCACATAGCCCATACCGAGCGTGGCGATGAATGGCGGAACCTTCAACTTCGATACCAGCCAGCCGTTAACCGAGCCTGGGATGATACAGATCAATATGCCGCCCAGGAAACCGATCCCAATGGTCAAAATAGGGGACACATTGGCAGCATATAATGCCCGCATTATGAAAGCCGCTATCACTGCTGACAATCCAAGGGTATAGTGGACGGAAAGGTCGATCCCTCCATTGCCGCTGATAATGATGATCGTCTCTGCCATACCGATCAAAAGGATTTGTGTGGCATAGACCAGGATACCCTGGACGCTGCGAGAGCTGATGAAATTAACATTATTGATCTTCTTGGAGAGGACCATAAAAACCAACACCATCGCGAGCAGGAAAAACCACGGCCAGATTTTTCGGATGGTTCTCAGTTTTTCCGCACGGCTCTTTTGAGATACTTGAGGCGTCACTTGAGTAAAAGTGCTCATGGTAATCTCCGGTTGTTAGCTATCAGATGATATCTCGATCCAGATGGAAACGATGTTGGACAACTGTGGATAATTTAATTTTAGTGCAGACTGCATAATGCAACAAGCGATAATTGCTCTGGATTTCCTAAAAATTATGTTTAGGTGGCATTTTAATCCAGGGAGGCGCACTGCCCCCCTGGATTTCTTTCCTTTGAAGAGAGCTTACTTGTAGAAGAACTTTGAAATGTTGGGGTCGTTCATGTTATCGCGGGTGATGACCGCATAACCGGTGGGGATGTGCACCGGGATACTGGTTACACCGTTCATATAGGCCATAGCCATCTCGACCGCAAAGAAGCCCATGTCGGATGGTTTCTGAGCAATGACCAGGTCGACCGTATTATTCTTGAGCATTTCAATGGCAGCTGCGGTGGCATCAAAAGCAACCACCTTGACCTTACCACTGAGACCCTTGTTGGCTACTACGGTGCCGGCGCCCTGGGCGC
>JBAPSY010000052.1:0-2475 GCA_049281855.1 Anaerolineales bacterium | reverse complement strand
AGTTCACGAAGAAAGATGTTCATCATGCACCTCCTTACGATACCGCCCGAATGTCGCGGCGGATGTAGAGCAAATAACTAACCGCCAGCGAAACTAGGGTGACCGCTACGTTGAGCAGCACCAGCGGCGTGTTATAAGCGCCGTTCTTGACAATGGACGCCGCATCCAGGTGTTTAAAGGGCGTAATCAGCTCCAGTGCAACCTCACCAAACACACCACTGAAGGCACTTAACACATACGTGCCGAAACCGAGACCGAGGGCATACGGCGTCACACTGCGCACACGCTTGACCAGCAGGGAAATAACCAGCCCAACACTCAGGAAAAAGAGCTGGAAGATCACGATGCTGATCAGTAGCAGGAGAAGCGTGCGTGGTTCGTAGGCGTGGTTCTCGCGAAAGAGCGAGATGGCTGCGAAACTGCTTATCCACACAACCAGGTTAGTGATAGTCAGGCTGGTCAGCGCGGCCAGCAATTTGCTGGTCAGCACCTGCGTGCGGCTTACCGGTTTGCTCAACAGGAAGTCAGCCGTCAATTCATTCTCTTCAATCGAAACAAGCCCAAAGCCGTAATTACCGGCCTGGATCGCCAAGCATAGTTGGATGAATATGAAGATGAAACTATAAAAACCTAGCACAGTGGCTAGATCCATATTATCCATACCGAAGGCGGCGCGCAATTCCTGAGGGTATCTTGCCAGGAATTCGTTCATCAGCGCAGCCTGGTCGGAAAATACTGGAAAAAGGGCGAAAAAGAAAAAGGTCAATGCTGTCAAAGCTAGCGACCAGATGATCACCGATTTCAGCCGGGTGCGGAATTCGTGTCTGTAGATGTATGCGCTCATGGTCTGTGCCTATTCGTAGTAGTGCATGAAGATTTCTTCCAGCGTCGGTTCTTCGATGGTCACATCGGTCACCTGGAACTCACTGATTCTTTGTAGTACAGCATTGATATCACCTTTGAAGAAGAAATGCACCATGCTGTCTTCTATCTGTAAATTAGTCACACCTGGCAGATCAAAGGAGGCCGGGTTTAACCTGCCAGCTGTCACGCGCACTTTTTTGTAGTTGTTCTGCTGCAGGGTGCGAATGTCCGAAATTTCTGCGATGCTGCCTTCTCGGATGATGCCTACGCGGGTGCACAAACGCTGCACTTCGCCCAAAATGTGCGAGGAGAAGAAAACTGTAACACCGCGGGCATTCTCTTCGCGGATCAGGTTGAAGAACTTGCGCTGCATGAGCGGATCAAGGCCTGCGGTCGGTTCATCCAAAAAGAGCAGTTTGGGGCTGTGCAGCAAGCCTTGGACGATGCCGACCTTCTTCTTGTTGCCGTAGGACAAGTCGCTAATGCGGCGATTCATCTCCAATTCCATGGTTTCAGAGAGATCGTGCATGCGTTGGGTACAATCGCAATCGTAAAAACTGGCGGAATACTTGAGCAGGTCAATGACTTTCATCCCTTCGTAGTAAAAGACTTCCGAAGGCAGGTAGCCAATATCGCGACGGATTTCCGGGCCGTGAGCGACCACATCCTTGCCAAAAACTTTAGCGCTGCCGCTGGTTGGATGGATCAGTGATAGGAGCAGGCGGATGGTGGTGGATTTTCCGGCACCGTTCGGCCCAATGAAACCGAAGATTTCGCCTTCTTCCTCACTGAAAGAGACATTCACAATGCCCCGCGCTTTACCGTAATACTTGGTCAGATTAGTTACTTCGATAATGCTCATACAGTCGCTCCTTTGCACAATGTAGTGATGACAACCCGCTGTTAGCGTGATTAATCGAAAAAGAAGATCATCGCGAATTCCTAAAGGTTATGGTAGTCTTCACCTTTCGAGATTACACCTAATCATGAAGTTTATATCCAATGAAGAATAAAGTCAATCAGACGCATTCAAGAATCATAGATGACAAGGTTTTCACCTCATATATTTGTATTATGGTTATCAATCATATAGGAGTAAATAGAAAAATGCTCAATATGGGAGGGATATAAACGATTGAATACATTCTCGAAGTGTCGATAACCCCTTATAGAAAATCCAAGTTAGATGGAGGTGGTATGCAGGTTACTCAACCTCCTCTCACAAAAAGAAAATCCCCATTCCAGGAGATAAATGGTGGGCGGAATAGGACTCGAACCTACGACCTCCTCTGTGTATGTTCACCATTAATTTGTCCATCCCGTCCACCTCGTCAATATAAAGAGGTAGAGTCCGACTTACCACCAACTGTGGGGGATACGCGTTCGATACATCTACACTTTCCAGGTAGTATTCTGGCTTTACAACTGGTTCCAAATAGGCTGAAGAAGGTAAGGCAACCTGCAGCCCCGTCCTTCGGGGGAGATCAAAGTATCAGTTTAATTCAACTATGGTGGATACTGAGAGTCTTCGGTAATATACGCTTCCTAACTTTCATAAAAAATAGGGTCTCATACAGATCGATTTTATTCTTTAATGTACAACTTATATAG
>JBAPSY010000051.1:0-22446 GCA_049281855.1 Anaerolineales bacterium | reverse complement strand
GTGTTGCTGGCCATGTCCATGTCGAGGCCCGCACGCAGCGCGCGGAAGGCCGCATCGCGCCCGTCGCGGGCGAAGCCCTCGGTAACGAGGTTTGCGACGGCAAACGCGTCGCTGACGACGAAGCCCTCGAAACCCCACTCGCCCCGCAGGACGTCGCGCAGCAAGAAGCGGTTCCCGCTTGCGGGGACATCGTTGAGGTCCATGTAGGCGCTCATAAACGTCCCGACGCCGGCTTTCAATGCGGCCTCGTAAGGTGGAAAGTAGACGTTGCGTAACAGGCCCTCGGGCAGGTAGACCGGATCGTAGTCGCGTCCGCCGTCCGCCACGCCGTAACCTGCGAAGTGTTTGGCACAGGCAACGATACGATCGGGCGCGCCGAGAGAAGGCCCTTGGAAGCCACGGACCTGGGCAGCCGCCATGGCCGCACCCAGGAAGGGGTCTTCGCCGGCGCCCTCGACGATGCGGCCCCAACGGGCGTCACGGGCGATGTCGAGCATCGGGCCGAAGGTCCAGTGCAGGCCTGCCGCGCGGGCTTCCTTGGCCGCTACGGTCTGCGCCTGTTCGGCAACCGACGGATCCCACGACGAGGCCATGGCCAGCGGTACGGGGAAGATCGTGTGGTAGCCGTGGATCACGTCGAGGGCAAATAGCAGTGGGATTTTCGACGGGCTCTCTTCGACGGCGATCTTCTGGAGAATGTTGAACTGCTTACTGTCGTTGAGCCACAGGACCGAGCCGGCTCCGCCCTTACGGATGACCTCCTCGGGCTTCGGCCCCGGGAAGAACGGCGCGCCCGCAATCTGGGTGAGTTGCCCGATCTTCTCCTCGAGGCTCATCCTCCCCATGATGGCTTCGACGCGCGCGGCGACTTCAGCCTCCGATAGTACAGGCGCTGCCGCCTGCGCCTTCGCCCCTGTGATCGTCCCCCTATAATCGTCCCCGCCACCAGACCCAGCACTCCGTTTGACGTCCATAACACCTCCTCCTCGTGACGCCATGCTCCGATCCCGAGGGTGGGCTTACCCCACGCGAATCAACCATCCCTCGGGCGGGCTGATGTCAACGACACCTGCAATCATAATAGCGCTCAATGCCACTGTCAACACTCTGTACTACAATCCACAGGGTATTCACAAAGTAATGTCAGACAACTTGTCACATTACTTGGCAGATGCGAAATCACCATATTTCTTATGGTGCTGTGACATGTTTACCTCGTTTTTCCCCTTGCTTCTATCACGGCTGTCCACTTTTCAACTATTAACACTTGAATGTTAATGGATTCCACAGACCACTTTTAAGCTTAATATTGTTTACTTTTAAAGTTTAAATAACAACGGGTAGACTACCTCTTGACAAAACGTATCTCCTGCAGGTAGCGGCTTCGCCACCCATATGCAGGTACGCTTTGCCAGAAATGCGCAATAATAACGAAAGAGTCTTGCCAGTCCCGCCGCTATCACTGAGCCAAATAATTGAATGGTAGTGCATTGCGAGGTATAAACGTTATTGGTATTTCGCAATCATAAAAACAAGAAGCTAATCAATTTTCATGAGATGAGAAATCTTAAAATATTGGCCAAAGGCCATGGATTTTGCGTAAACTCCTTGTATAATTAGAACTAACGTGCTATAATCTATCATCCTTGGTAATCAATGAACCTTTTCCTCCACGGCTCTACTTTTTTGTCTATCCCTCCATAATGCACCTCTGTTATTTAACAATCAGCTTTCTGTCCCCTCTTTCCTGAGGAAGAGAATTGATTGCTATTGTTTTTTTGATATCAATTCATATCATGCCTCAATGCTTCACCCACTTGTAAATTAACACCCCCGCCAGCACCGCCAGTCCGATCCAGATGAGCACGATCACCACTGCCGCTACCTTATTCACTGGGTTCCCTTGTGCCAATACTTCCTTGGCTTTCGCACGGCTCTCCTCCATCACCTGGGGTGGGATCATCTTAACGGCAAGGTAAGCACCCAGCGGGATGAGTACAAGGTCGTCCAGGTAGCCCAGGATGGGTATCGGGTCGGGGATCAGGTCGATCGGACTAAACGCGTAACCCACCACAACCGCGGTGAAAACTTTGGCATACCATGGAGTTCGTACATCCTTATATGCCAGGTAGAGAGCATATACTTCGGTCTTGAGCTGTCTGGCTCGGGCTTTCCAGGTTTCGAGAAACGATGCCATTTGTCCTCCCAGGCAGATTATAATGGGAATTGACCGCTGAATATTATCCCGGAAGGAATTCGAAGCATGGATCCGAAACATATCAACATACAACCCGCTGATCCTAACCACCATTTTGCTGCCATTGCAGCCCTCATGAACACCCAGGAAACCGAGCCGAACACGGTAGAATCACTTTCTGAGTGGTACAACAAACAGCTGGAAGACGGCATTCGGTTTGGCGTGGCAGTGACCTCTGAGGATGATGTGCTCGGTTTCAATGGCATCTACCGTGCGAACCTCAACCGCGAGAGGTATTATGCCATCTACTTGATCGTCTCACCCAGAGATCGGGGGCAAGGGCTGGGCAGCCTTCTGTACGACAACCTGCTAAGCCTGGCGGCTGAGCTGGGAGTCCGTACGCTTCGAGCCAGGGTGCGCGATAATTGTGATGAGGGCATCTATTTCGCCCATAAACGTGGATTTGTGGAAAAGAAACATAGTATCGAAATGATGTTCGACCTCAGCACCTGGGAGGAGGCGCATTTTACCCCAATCCTCCAAGCTTTGAAGGCGCAAGGGTTCCGCTTCACCAATATGGCCGAGCTTGGCGATACACCGGAAGCCCGTCGTAAGCTGTATGTCCTTAATAATAGCGCTGCCGCCACCGACCCCGGTTCGGATGGCGTTCCCCCTTGGGCTTCATTCGAAGAATTCGAGAAGTATGTATGCAATTCCTCGTGGTACCATCCCGATGGGCAGATCGTGGCTATCGATACACACACCGGCGAGTGGGCAGCCATGAGTGCCATCACCGTATTCAAGGGGGCGGACCACGCCTATAACCTTTTCACCGGAACAGATGTACGGTACCGCGGGCTTAAGCTGGCGCAAGCTGTGAAAGCCCTGGCACTCCGCAAAGCGCGCGCGTTTGGGGTGGGAGCAGTGCACACCAGTCATAATTCGGAGAACGCAGCCATGATTGCCATCGACACCAAATTGGGATATGTGCGCAAACCGGGCGTCCTGATCATGGAAAAGGAATTGGTGCATGCCTGAACCCGTCACTGAAATAGAGGCAAAGCCTAAGCCTTCATTACTTTCGCGTTATTGGATTTACACACCCATCCTGGTGTGTATCTTGATAATGCTCCCCCGGCTGATCTCACCTCAATTCGGCTTATTGGATGATGGACGAGGTCTGACCATATCCCAGGGCATCGTGCATGGGAAATGGGACCTGAGCTGGGACGCCAATGCCGGTCGCCTCCGTCCGGTCTACTGGGCGGCTTTCGCTTTCTGGTACTTGCTTGCAAATGGTCATCCTTTCTGGTATTTCTTGGGGAATTTGATTGTTTTTTCAACTACAACCTATTTATTGGTGCGATTGGTGATTGAGCTAGATGGCTCAAATTTGCAAGCCTGGCTGACAGGTTTGGCATTTGTCCTCAGCACACCGGTGATTGAAAATGTCTATACCCTTTCCAAGGGGGAGAATTTTCAGGTATTGCTGTTGGTCAGTGCCATTTTGTTAGTTGTCATGGCAACGAAGTCAGCCAATGGAGTCAGATTTTGGCTTCTTCTGGGATGTTCTACGCTGCTTATCCTGCTGGCTTGCTTTACCAAAGAGAACACCCTGATCATGTTACCTATCAGCCTGGTTTGGTGGGTGATTGCCAAGCTTGGACAGATGAAACATGTCAGGTTAGCTCCTTTTGTCGAAAAGGTCACTGGTTGGATTGTGCTGTGCAGCCTGGTGAGTGGCCTGGTCTTTTATCTTGGTCGCACCAAATTGTTGTCATCCAAAATTCTCGGGGTCGGGTTATCCTCTGAGTTTTACTTTACCCCCAGCCAAATTCTAAACAGCATGGTGCGCTGGGGTGGCTGGATGCTGCGGGATTACCTGTGGTTTTTTCCCATGGTTCTCATCGTGCTTGTATGGTGTTTAATCCAACATCGCTGGCCTCGCTCTGGGCTGTGGTGGCTGGCAGGCGTCTGGATGGCATTGTGGCTCGGTCTTTTTCTACCCTGGCACTTTGCGCTTGAGTATTACCTTCTTCCATTCGCTGCCGGTTCGGCTGTCCTGGCAGGGTGTTTGTTGGTGGATATCATTGATTTATTAAAACAACCGGGTCGCATCTGGAAGATGATGAGTATTGCAGCTTTAGCATTGACCGCCCTGCTCCTGCTCGCCACTCAGGCGAATAGCTTTACCGATGCCTCCATCCAGCTTGCCCAGGATGCCGCCAATACCAGCATGTTGGAATATGTGGCAAAAAATGCTACCACCGGCAGCCTGGTGGTGGTAAACATCCAGCTCGCCAATGAATACATCGAACAGATGCAGCTCATGTTGGCTAATTTTTTTCACCGTCCTGATTTACAGCTGGTCAACTATCAGGGCGAGGATTTGTCGCTCCTGAAAACCCAGTCTCACGCCACGTATTTCCTTCTAGCGGAGCTGATGAACCAGCCTAAAATGACCGTCCGGATGGGTCTGGATGAGCCCAGCTTGCAAGTGTGGAATGCCAGCGTCCTGCCGGTGCTATCTGCCTGGCAGGAGGTTTACCAGGTGAGCGAAAACCCCCACATCTTGACCTTTGATTTCCCTCGCCTGCTCTGCTCGGTCATCTATCGCGAAAATTATTGCTCTGCAAGCATAAGCCTGGTGAATTACAAGCAATTTCACTACCAGTGGTCGGTTTATACTCCTTGATTAAATAGAAATGCTTTTGCCCGGGTGATTTAGACCAAGATTACATAGTGGAGTATCTACATAATCAAACCAACCTTCCTTGAACCACAAGATCGACCAACCGTTGTCGGGAACGTGTTCAGCACGCCTTTAGTGGTCAAAGGATGGACCAGCTTGCCCGTGCTAGAGCTCGTAATGTGGGCAATCCTATCCTGGGTCGCTGGGCGCAAACGACCTGATTGGTCGTGGCGCCAGCGGGCTTGTGCTGGAGCCATGACTACCACCATCATGCTTGGGTCGGAGTGGTGCCACAATCTGGCACATGCAGCAGTGGCTCACAAGATAGGCAGGCCAGTGGACGCGATCCGCATCTTTTGGGGAACACCATTGTTGATTTATTACGATATCAATGACCAGAAGGTCACCCCGCGCCAACACATCCTGCGTGCACTCGGTGGACCGGTTTTCAACGCCTTGATGGTGCCAATAAGCTGGCTTGCCATACATCTCACCCGTCGAGGTACGCTATCCCACTATGCTGCTGATTTTGCGCTAGGTACAAATATGTTCATCTCCAGCCTATCATTACTCCCCATCCCGGGCATCGATGGTGGACCGCTTCTCAAATGGTCATTGGTCGAGAGGGGTCACAGCCCGGCAGGTGCTGATGAAGTGGTGAAAGGGGTAAATCGGTTCACGGGAGCCGGGTTGGGGGTTGCAGCAGGAGTGGCTATGAAGAAACGACATAAGTGGATTGGGGCAGCATTGGCTGCTTTCGCTGCCACCTCACTCGCGATTGGCTTTGGGTTACTTAGAGAAACCAAATAAATCATCAAGGAGAAATAAATGGCTGAAGAAAAAGTTCGTACAGAAGAGTTTCAGGTGAAAGGCGAAGAAATTGTATCAAAAATAAAAGAGTTGTTGCATGAAGGCAATATCCGCCGCGTGATTATTAAGAGTGAGGAAGGCAGGACCATCGTCGATATTCCGCTGACGTTTGGGGTGGTGGGCGCTTTGGTTGTCCCGCAGCTGGCGGCTATAGGTGCCATCGCTGCTCTGCTCGCCCACGCTACGATTGTCGTCGAGAAAGTTGAATAGTGATCTATTTAACAGTGGCAAAGATATAGGGTAGAATTCTTCGCCACCGTATATCTACAAAAAAAAACACCACTGGGAGTGTTGAGATCACTGATTGAATAATGTATATTTATCAGTGATTTGAGCGTTCTTAGTGGTGGTCCATTTTATTTCACTCGCGATCTACAAACAAGATTATGGGGGAGTACAAAAGAGCGTGGTTTGATTGCCTCAAGATTCAATAAGATTAACTTGACTTTTATAGATTATTCGATATAATAATATAAACTAGTTTGTATCACAGACCTTACTTAGGAGGCGTTATGAATAAAACAGTAAAAGAAACCAAGCTCGATGCTTTCCGTTACTGGTTTGAAGATGGTCTGAGTGAAATTTCAATTGGAATGCTATTCCTTATCATCGGGTTGGTTTTACAGGCTGAGAATTTGCTCTCTCCAGGATCGTTTCTATCTGGAGTTGCAGGCTTTGGCAATTTCATCCTGGTTCTCGCTGGGGTGTGGCTTGTCCGACGAGTCGTCCGTTCCCTTAAAAGTAGATTGACTTATCCACGGACGGGATATGTTGTTTATCGAAAGATTTATCCTGTCCAGCGGTTTCTCACACTAATCATCGGAGTTTTCATCGTATTTCTCATGGTCTGGATGTTCATTGAATACCCGCAAGCCTCTTCGGTTTGGGTGCCGCTAATTCAAGGTATTGTCTTAGGGATCTTCCTAGTCATGATTGGACTGCGAAGTGGATTAGCCCGTTTTCATATACTTGCATTATTCACTCTACTGCTCAGTTTTGGCTTATCCCAGGTGGGAAATGGTGAAACGCCTATGGTTGGAGCAATATTTGCTGCCTTAGGTTTGGGATTAACCATATCTGGAGTGATTGGGCTAAAACGCTATATTGAACAAACTCAGCCACATCAGGAGATCATGCATGGAGAGTGATTTCACCGAATTAACCAACAACCTGAGAGAGGTGGATCGTTTGGTGCATGAACCAGCGCGATTGTTGATCCTAACGATCCTATACGCAGTCGAAAGCGCTGATTTTCTCTACCTGCAGCGCCAATCTAGCCTTACCAAAGGTAATTTATCAGCACATTTATCTCGGTTGGAGGAGGCTGGCTATATCACGATCGAAAAAACTTACCGGGGAAGAATTCCCCTGACCTTATGCCAGATCACGAATAGCGGTAGGCAGGCTTTGGAGAATTATCATCAACACTTGAAAAGATTTGTAAACCAGGCAAACTTGAATAAGACATCGAAGAATGGAGGAAATACATGAACTCAATTGCAATTCAAACCGAAGGACTGAGCCGAGCGTTCGGAACTCTCCTGGCAGTCGATCACCTCTCTTTGCAGATCACTGCTGGTAGCATCTTCGGTTTCCTGGGTCCAAATGGTTCGGGTAAAACCACGACCATTCGCCTCTTACTGGGTTTGCTGGAATCGACTGACGGGAGTGCGACCGTGCTTGGATACGACATTCGCAAGCAAGCTGCTTTGATCCGCGCCCGGAGTGGTGCTCTGCTGGAACATAACGGTCTATACCTGCGCTTGAGCGCTGAAAACAACCTGGATTTTTATGGTGAGGTGTCGCATATCCCTGTGCTCAAACGAAAGGCGCGTATCCAGGAGTTGCTCACCCACCTTGAACTATGGGAGCGGCGCAAAGAAATGGTTGGAAAGTGGAGCCGCGGTATGCAGCAGAAATTAGCGGTTGCCAGAGCCTTGCTGCATCACCCTGACCTAGTCTTCATGGACGAACCGACCGCTGGATTAGATCCCCTGGCTGCTTCCGTACTTCACAAAGACCTGGCATCGCTGGCGGAGAAGGAGGGTGTGACCATTTTCATGACCACTCACAACCTGGCAGAAGCCGAAAAGCTTTGCCAGAAAGTGGCAGTGATACGCAAAGGCAGGTTACTCGCCACTGGTCCTGTAGAAAGTCTGCGCGCCCAGGCTAGCGGACCGCGGCTGGAGGTGGTGGGGAGTAACTTTACGACTGAAGCCCTGGTTAATCTGAAATCCAGGCCTGAAGTGCTTGATATATCAGAGAATCACAACTTGTTGGTGATTAATCTGCGCACGGATGTTGATACTTCGCCTTTGGTAGCCTTACTGGTAGAAGCAGGAGTGCGGGTTGGTGAGGTACGCAGAGGGAAAGCCACCCTGGAAGAAGTCTTTATTACCTTGATGGAAGAAAATAAGGAGGCAGAAGCATGATTGCGGATATCATCACCATTTTAAAGAAAGAATTAAGAGAGTTCTTGCTTCAGACCCACGGTTTGCGCGGTGGTCGTTTAGGGATACTGGTATTCATGGTCATTTTCGGGATCATAATACCCCTACAAGGCGGGCGCGAGTGGCTGGATTCCCCGGCGAATCTGTTTGTCTGGGGCTGGATGCCATTTTTACTGGTAAGCAGCGTGGTTGCAGACTCGTTTGCCGGGGAGCGTGAGCGTCATACCCTGGAAACCCTGCTTGCAACCCGCCTTTCTGATCGCTCGATCTTGATTGGAAAGATCATTGCCGCGTTAGCTTACGGTTGGGGAATAACCATCGTAAGTGCGCTGCTCTCGCTGGTAACAATTAATGTGACTTACGGAGGTGGAAGACTGCTGCTATTCCCTTGGAAAATCGGCTTCGGCGTGATCGCCATCAGCCTGCTCATCGCAGGCATGTCAGCCGGTTTGGGGGTCCTCATATCCCTGCGGGCTGCCACCGTCCGGCAAGCGCAGCAGACTTTTAGCCTAGCCTTCTTTATTTTATTTATTCCGCTATTCTTTCTTCCCATGCTGCCAAATGAATGGAAGCTGAAAATCACTCAGGCGCTCGTCAAGGTCAATATGGATATTATCGTTATGGCCGCCCTGGGAATTCTGTTGATCTTTGATTTAGCACTGTTTACAGCAGCGGCAGCTCGCTTTCAGCGGACACGCCTGATCCTGGAGGAATAAGGATAAACGGATTTCATACCCGATGTTGGGAACCTTGGGTCATAGATTATGACTACAGAATTCAAAAGGAACCTCACAGGTTTTCTAAACCCGTGAAGTCTGTTGATAAGAATCCTGGACGGCGACCGAGTTATATCTTTGGGAAATAACGACCAGTGCGCTGCATATACGCCTTATACTGCTCACCAAACTGCTCCAGCATCATTCGCTCCTCTTTGGGCACGCGGTACCAAAAGCCAAACATGCTCAAGCTGAAGAAGCATGCGAAGAACCAGTTAGCGCTCACCAAAGCCAGGCTCAGTCCAAATCCATCCGGGGAAGTGTAGAGTGGGTGTCGGATGCGTGCATAGGGTCCTCGCGTGATAAGCTGGTGTTCCTGGCGTATCTGTAGCTGTGGGGAGAACTGCCTGCCCAGCTCAGGCTCTGTCCACATGGTCAGTGCGATGCTTAGCAGCCCGACGGCAAATCCCAGCCAGCGCAGCCATGCTGGCAGTCAAAAGTCCTTGACTTGCATCCACGGGTGATTTATGGCGTATTTCACGAGTACAGTAATCAGGACGAAGAACAGCACCACGCGTATAGCAAACATGCTCACCCCCTCGCGCCGGATAGCTTCATGGTCTGGTATAAAGCATTTGCCGGATTGGCGCAACCTCAAATTAAAGTACATTCGGACGACCAGCATTCCACCAAGTAAGATGAGGAACAAGATGCGAAAAGTTACCGGTATCCAGATGTGATACTCCTCAATGTATATATAATGCCCTCTCCCTCCAACTTCAGGTCTGTACCAATCCGCCTGCGCGGCTTGGTCAGTTGAGACCGGCTACGTGATCTTTTAAGCTTCATTATTGACCGCAGGCTATCCAACAAGTGGTTATCGACCGTGATTGTACCTACGTGGTTTGCAATGCCTCGTTGTGTAGTGTATTATGATTCTAAAAGTCCATATCACCATATGCCGTTTGGATCGAATGTCAAGCCATGTCTGTGTAGATAGAATGATGATCCCATATATATGATTGTCGTGATCCGCTCATCCAGACTTGCTTTTAGAAAAGAGTGTACAATAATCCAAGTCAAAGGAAAAAAGATTAAATCGGAGGCTCCCATGGGTGTGATCAAATTCATCCTGCATTTAATCGGATGGTTGGTGACCATCATTTTACAAATTGCGGTTTCATTTCTCATCATCTTCCTGTTCTCTGTCATCTTCGCCGGGGTGGATACCACATCTCGTGCCGGGTGGCTGGCTTTGCTGTTCGTAATCTGGTTGGGTTATGTGATCGGCATCAACCTGGTCGGAATGGTAGTCCTGCGCTGGGTGTGGAAGAGAGTTCCTTTACTAATGATTCAGCGTTTGATTGGCACCATGGTAGGAGCACTCATCCCGCTGCTCATTCTGCTGGCAATTGGTTATAGCGTTCCAGTGGGTGATTTAGGGTCACGTTTTTATGATCTGGTGACCAATAACTGGCAGCCCATCCTGGCCCAGGCCTCCTTGTTTACCGCCATTATTGGGTATTACATCCCAAGTGTGTTAAAAATCAAAAAGAACCAGTGATAAACGGATAGCTTTTGTGGAACAATCCTATTGACAAATCCATAAAAGTTGTATATAATATAGACAGGTCTATAATATAGACTAGTCTACGATAAGAGGATACAACTATGGAGAAAAATATAAAAGCAACACAGAAACGCGCCGTGCAGTACTGGTTCGCAGATGGGCTGGCAGAGCTCATCGGTGGAGTGATGTGCTTGCTACTGGCGATTTATTTTATCATCCAGCAAATCCTGCAAGCTGCGCAAGGTAGCTTCGCCATAATCTTCCTCATTGTTTTCGTTGTGGCATTTGGTATCCGCAAACTGATGCTACGGTTCCGCGAGCGCAGTACATACCTCCACACAGGGTTTGTTGAGCCTAAGAAGGGATGGGGGGATCGCAGGCTGCTTGGAGTAGAAGTGGGATTCACCTTGCTGTTGATGGGGGTCATGCTTTACACAATACTCCGCGGAATACAAACCGTAGAGTGGATGCCTGCCCTCAGTGGATCGGTGTTAGCCTTCATCTTCGCCCTAGCGGGTTTCAAAACTAAACTGGTGCGCTTCATCTACCTGGCAATCTTCTGCCTGCTTCTTGGCGTGGTTCTGGCGCTTAACGGTCTTGGCGATTTGTTGGGCGCAGCAGTGCTTGCCTTAATCACCGGATTGGTGTTATTCGCCTTTGGTATCATCACACGCATGGCGTATTTGCACCAAATAAAAGTGTCCGTGGAGCAAGCCGATGAACGCTGAGGCTCAATCGCCCCGTTCGCTCACGGGTGTTGACCGTTTAATCCACGAGCCATCCCGTAGTGTGATCCTGGCAGTTCTATCAGCGGTGCAAAGTGCTGATTTCCTTTACCTGCTGCGCGAAACCGGTCTGACCAAGGGTAATCTGACAGTGCACCTTTCCAAATTGGAGTCAGCTAGCTACATTAAGATTGAGAAGACTTATCGGGGCAAGCTGCCACTCACGTTGTGCAGTCTCACCGAAGAGGGAAGGCTGGCGTTTGAAAGTTACCGCAAACAGCTCAGGCAGTTTCTCGAGGGTGGAACAGGTGAGCTGTGAGCTGTGAGCTGACGGCGATTTAGCAGTAAAATTATCCCATGGGCGCTTATATACGACCTCCCGATGATGTTTATTGGCATTTCAGACGGATGAAGACCGAGAATCAGGTCGGGGCTGAGTACGTCAGCCACGAAGATGGCGGCGTGTATCGGGTCAACCCTGAGCGCCGCATCTGCCGCGTAGTGAATGGCAGCGAGCAAGCCACCATCGATAGCCTTCCTGGCAGGTTTCCCGCAGGGGCACACGTCCTGACGGGGGTAGGGTGGGGCTTCCGCATGCACATCTCGACTTTCTACCAGCAGATAATCGCCAGGTCGGGGACTAAGGGGAAATATTAAGAACTCGCTCGAGTTCAAAGGTTCACAAAGAAACCACTACTGAGGTCTCGACCCACAGTTTTAATAATTTCTCTGTGTTCTCAATGATCTCAATTGCTAATTTACTATTCCCTGCGCAGTGTCTTCATCGCTCATACCCACGCGATCAATTTGTCCAGCCTAAAATTGAGCACCTTCTCATCCGTTTCGGTTGGTTTGAAGAGGGTATCGTTCTCGAAGTCGGTGGCGTTGTACAGCAGCACCTGAGGCTGCACGTCTGCCACGTACAACTCACCCATCGCCGACCTCAGCTACTCCACCCCACGCGTTCTCCGCAAGGCCACAACTGACAAACCCTGCAGCTTTATCGTGCCGTTCATACCACAGGTTCGATGTCATTCTTGACCACGCCAGGGATCCCATGATGATATTCTGGTGTTACAAAGACGTATACATCGTACGAGGAAATCTTTTATGACCAAACCTTGGTATGCTCCTTGGTAAATTGGCGTCTTATTGCGATATTAGGATCATCAAAGAGCGGAAGGTGATAATCCCGCAGTTCCACCAGATCGAATTGAGCATCATCACGCTTGGCAGTGGATTGAAAAATCCAGCTGGCCACCTGCTCATTCTAATGGTTCAGGCGCGTGCTTCCAATAATAATGGCAATTTTAAGCATATCTCACATCCCACTGTTATAGGTTGTCTAAGACATTCTCTCAATTATAATGATGCAACCATTCCCCCAAAAGATACAAACAGATTAGGTCCGATGCTGCCTCTGGTAGGCATCCTTGATCAGCCGCTGCCACTCCTCGTGGACCTGACTAGCATAATACTCCTTGTCCAGTGAATCCGTCATATTTGCGGCCTCATCAATGAAAATTCTTTTCATCGATTAACTGGCGTAATTCATCCTTGATTCCACTGGATTAATAACCTATAGGTTGCCCGTTAATAAAAACAGGGAGGGAGCGGAACAGACCGCATGCCCTCCCCTCATCTCGATTAATCTACACATCGGCGTGCTTATTCAGCAACCGTTGGATCGGTCGTTAAGACCCTCAAATAATTCTTTTGGCTTGCTTATTACCACCGTTATCCAAGGCCGGTGGTTGTCTTATTCTTCTTATCTTCCTTAAGCTTCCGTTTTTCCTTTAGCGTGTGTTGTGGTTTTTTCTTTTGTTGTTTTCTGCCTTTATCTTTTTTTCCAGAATCTGCCATCTCTGCTTCTCCTTGTTTGAAGATATTCAGAATTATAGCATGGCATGCGTTTTTCGTCAGGCGGGTTGTCCCTTGACAGCAAGTGTTTTACCGTCTGCCCAGAGCTGCCAGACCAGGATGACTTCATCAACCTTGGCTATTGGTGCCCATGGGGCTGACCAGACATTGGATTGCCAGCTAATGATTATGTACAACACGATGGTGAGGATGGTATAGCCGATGAAGACCGGACGGACAAGTTTGTGCAGAGAGTCCGGCAACCCGAGCGGCAGGTACAGAAGTCCCAGCAGACCCAGGTAACCCACGGCGTTTAGCAGGAACATGGTGAATAGCAAACCACCTTTTGGATCGGTGGTAAAGAAGTAGATGTGGATCACTGCGGTGATCAGGGTAAGTAAAACGATCAAAGTACGTCGCATAATCTAACCTCCTTGGCGAGACAGATACGATTTTTTATCATTGTTGGAATAGCTTTGAGCCGCATGATCCCATGGTTGGTTAATGGACCGAAGTTAGAGGAATTCGTTTCATCTGTTATCGACTCTGCATAGGTGCAACTCTGGCTATCACCTGACAATCGGAACGTTGATAATTAACATACGTCATTTTATTGCCATTAGATGCATGATCCTCCCTAAATGTCACATCGTTGGTCATCATCGTGATCCATGGATCTGTAAAATATCATCCCGGTTTGGATACTTCTGAGGGGCAGAAGGTGATTCGTTACGAGGACAGGGTAGATTTGGGTTCAAAATCGTTTGGTGTGATAAACCATGGCCATAAGAGCACGAAACTCACCATGAGGCATGGAATATATCTAATTTAGGGGGAGACATGTCAACGATCTGGGCTTTAGAAATTCCTGGTTCGTAGGTCAAAGATTTTCGATTGTTCGATAATGTACTTGACGAACTCCAGTGTTCTTTTTAAATCAGTAGGGTCGGCTGGTGTGCGTACCGAGAGGGCGGGATTTGGGCGCCCATCCCATGCTCGATCTATCAGGTCTGCCCAGGATGGGTCCAGATTGGTCTTCACCCATTCAGCCCCGGTGCGTTTGGATCCGCAGATTCCCATCAGATAGTCGTGCAATGTGCGGCAGTAATGTAAGACAGCAAATGTCTGTAACCGGTTGTTGATCTGTTCTGGGTCGGCTAGGATCTGCTGCCCCCAGTGGTTCATATTCTCCAGGATTTCCCGGCGCAATGTATTCACGGATATCGGATTGACCAGCGAGGCTGGATTGGGTCCGGCTAGTGGAATTCCTCGCTCACGTACTACCGACCGTACGACAGCGGTATTGTCATGCTCCGATTGTATAAGAGATCTACTTCCATTATCAAGGTACCAGAGCGACTTACCCCGCTTGGAAACGTAGCGTAAGACTTCCTTCGGGAAATAGGACCCTTCCAGGTGTTGTGCCCACGCACATTTGAGATTATAAATTCGCTCATGCATGGTTTGCAGAGAGTCGACTTCATTACTCGTTAATTCATTCTCTACAACAATGATTAAGTCAACATCGCTGTCATGGTCAAAGTCACCCACTGCGAACGAGCCGTGCAGGTAGGCAGCGATAAAGTCGTTACATAAGACCACCTGCGCGCTCTGGACGAGCTCCTCCAAGACCGCGTTGAGCTCTGGAAAAGGTGTGGGATCTGGTCGGTTTGCCTTTTTCAAATGTGAATCTCAGAATTCCGATTCAAGTTGGCCTTTTACTCCCACCGGAAGGTTTTGATGGATATCAGCACTCCAACCACCAATATCCCAGCCAGGACAAATACATCGGTCAGATGGGTGCTCCAAGGATCACCGACCCACAAGCCGCGCAGCAGGGTGACCACATAAGTTAGCGGTAGGAATGTTGAGATCTTCTTGATCGTTTCAGGCAGGAGCTCGCGTGGGAATCCAGCACCGGAGAGGAACAGCATCGGGTAGAGTATCACCATCCCCACCACCTGGGCAGTGCGCGCCGTCGGCATCAATCCGGCAAGGATAAAACCGAGGGCAAAGAAACTCAGGCTGCAGAGCACAAAGCCAGCCAGGACACTGAGAGCATTGCCTTCAAAACGTAGATGGTAGACCAGCTTGCCGGCGATGATCAACAGAACCATGCCGAGCACTGTCATCATGAACAGGACGATGACCTGTGCTACCAGAATGACCAGTGGACTGATCGGAGTGGTGCGCAGGCGGCGCAGGACACCATTTTCACGGTAAGCAGCCATGGTGATGGTCAGACCCACCAAGCCGGTCGTGGCAATGATCATGGCGGTGTAAGCTGGCACGGAGATATCCACCGTGCCTTGACCATTGAACTGTTGCACTGGAGCGTTGCCGTAAATTGAGCCAAATAGGAACAGCATCATCAGCGGGAAAGCCAGGGTGAAGAATGCTCCCACCGGCTCACGCAGGAACAGCTTGGTTTCCATCCAGGTTAATTTCAACAGGCTTTTCATATCTCACCTCAATCTTTCATTTCACGCCCGGTTAGTTTCAAGAATACATCTTCCAGGGTAGACTGTTCGGAACGTAGGTCATGGAACTTGATGCTTAATTTGGCGAGTAGTGATACTACGTCACTGACCAGCGAATCCTGGCTTGTATTTCCATGCACGACCATCTTCTCCCCCTGGATCTCCAAGCGCCCGATTTGATTAATGGCCTTCTCGAACTCGGGTGACAGAACCCTTTCTACGGTGAAAATGAGGCGTTCCTCACCACCTAGACTGCGGATCAACTCTGCGGGGGTGTCCATGGCGACGATGCGACCATGATCGAGGATCGCCACCCGGTCGCAAAGCTGTTCAGCTTCTTCCATGTAATGGGTGGTAAGAAGGATGGTCTTGCCTTTCGATCGCACATCGCGCACCAGGTCCCAGATGGCATGCCGGGCTTGAGGGTCCAGGCCTGTGGTGAGCTCATCCAGAAAGATAAGCTGTGGGTCGGGGAGCAGCGCTAAAGCGATGAAAAGACGCTGCTTTTGACCACCGGATAACTTAGCAAATTGTGTATTGCGTTTCTCCTCAAGCCCAAGGTGGACGAGCAACTCTTCCCAGTTTATAGCCTTGGGGTAGAAGGAGCTGTATAAATCCAACGCTTCCCAGACCTTCATCCGATCCGGTAGGTTGGATTGCTGCAATTGCATCCCCGTGTGGATATGCAGGAAATGGCTCTCGTGTTGTGGGTCCACGCCAAGGACGGTCACCTGCCCAAGATTGGGTTTGCGCAGACCTTCCAGGCACTCGATGGTGGTGGTTTTACCAGCACCATTTGGGCCGACCATACCGAATATCTCACCCTCGCGTACATTAAAACTGACCTCATCCACTGCGACAGTTGCACCGTACGTCTTACGTAGTCCTTCGACTTTTACGATCGGATCCATATTCTTACCTTATACCTTCCCTTTCAAAATCGATTCCAGCGCATCCACATGTTCTTTGAAGATCTTGCGTCCTTCACGAGTTGCGGATATATATGTGTGGGGTTTGCGCTCGACGAAGATCTTGTTGACAGTGATATAGCCAGCTTCTTCCAATTTGCGTAGGTGCGCTCCCAGGTTGCCATCGGTGACCTCCAGCAGCTTACGCAGGTATGAGAAGTCCACTTCTTCGTTGGGTGCAAGAGTTACCAGAGCAGCCATAATACGCAACCGTACGGTCTGGTGGATGGTTTCGTTCAGCTCAGCCATGCTTACCACCTGTTCCGCATATAGATGCCAAGGACGATCATCCCACCGCCACCCAGGAATGCCATCCATAGATAGAAGATCCCCGGTAGCAGGAAGTAGCCTAACAGCGATAAGGCCAGAAGTCCTAATCCCCACCAGGCAGATGCGAAGGAAAGCAGCAATCCCATGGCTATCCAGCCAACGGTGATGAAGAGGATGATGAACATTGCCAGCTGTTTTCCATCTACTGGCCATGCGACCATAACGGCAGCAAAACAGTAGAAGAATAACAGTAACCAGAAGAAGGCAATGCGCTTTCCAGAAGTGGTGAGCAAGGAGCTGCGCACTCCTCGGTTCAATCTGATCCCTATGACAGCTGAAAGGATCCCACCCAGGATGTCCAATCCCATCCAGATATACCCGGCTGTTTCATTGGGTAAGAATTGGGAATTCAAAAAACCGAGCAGCCAGATGGCACCCCACAGGATCAGGAAGTTGTAAGCGCCACTGCTTGAAATAGCCCGGCGAGTTTTTTGCATCATGGTCTGGATGGCAGCCAATGCTTCTTCGGCTTCAGCGCGGGAGATGTTCATGGTCATACTCCTTCAGAGTAGTGTATTTCATAAAGTACTCTATTATATAGAGTATTATACATAATTAAAGGAAAAAGTCAATACCCAAGTTTAAGGATTTATCAAACAAGGAGGTAAATATCGGAAAAACCCATGTGCTTCTAGCAATCCGACCTGAGTGTTATGTATAAAGCCCGCTGCTTAGGTCACAATAACTGGACTCTTAAGGATGCAGCTGATCAAGATGAAAAGAGAAGATGGTATCGTATCGCCCAGCAAGAACCACACGAAGATCGCCACGAGTCATATCGTATACAGACGACCATTGGGTCATGCCTTGTTTGACTTCTGAGAGTAGCGCCATGGCGGCCTGTGGGTCAAGCTGACCATTCAGCTCGGTGAGACGTGCGGAAATTGTACGGTAACGCGGGCAGCCGCCATCCCCATCAGCGATGCAACGGAGGTGGTTGGTCGCCAAGTGCCAGGGAGCTTCATTTATAAGTTGGATCATCTCTCCCTGATAAAATTCAATCAGGACTGCTTTCCCACCGGGGTCAGCGATTAGATAATGTATAGGCGGGCCACCACCAAAGTCGATATTGAATTGCTCAAATATCTCTATCGCCTCGTCCACATCCTGAGCGTGGTCGAGGATCTGTCGGATAATGCCAATCGAACCGATGGTAGGCTTGGATAAGGCGTAACTGGCATCATCCATGAATTCCTCGGGCACGGCTGCCATTGCGATCGTTAGTCCGTATTCGTTCATCCCATCAAAAGGCATGGAGGGAGCGGTGAGCAGGGCAGTTCGCTCCATCAGGGGCAGGTCGGTCAGCGTCCTCGAAGCAGCAGGACTGATTCCCAGGAATGTCAGATCGACCATGGAAACGGAAGCATATCCATCGGGCGGGTCGGTGAAAAGGAGCAAGGCAGGGCTGAATTCCCAATCAAAATTGCGGCCATAAAACATATCGCCTGCCTCCCCTAATGCAGCAAAGAGTGAGCAGGAGAAGTCGGTTGCCTCAGGCAAGGTGGAGCTGATTCGCGGGTAATAATATTCGCCATAATAATGCATGACATAGAATGGATAATCATGTAGCTTCTCCAGGCTTCGCAAGGTAGTGTTAGCTTCAGGCGATAGACCAGTTCGATCCTCGGTGGATGGGATAGGCGATATCGGTGTGGTTGTTTCTACAGGTACACCACTGTGGCAAGTGGTGAGCAGGAGCAGTAGAATGGAACAGATTGAGAGGCGCATGACGGCTGTCAGATAGATTGGTTTCATCTCTACCTCCACACCTGGATTTTCGAGAACCGATCGGTTAAATACTTGCGATGAAAATGGCTAATTAATATATTATCTCCATATCGATAAAGTTCAATTTCTGATTTTGGATAGGTTTTATACTTTTTTAGGTGCAGCATTTTCAACGAAGGCATAAACGGGTCGGGCAAGAGCCAAACGAGTAGGAATAGACCCGGGTGCGATGAATGAGTACCTATTACCGCGCCACCTGGTTAATCTCGAGAATATTCTACGAGATATTCAGGATTGCCAATTAAGTGAGGAGCTCATCAATCCCTCAGAGGAAATGAGTAGAAGACGCCTGATCAGTGATCTGGATCGTAAATAATTATGCGTTGCCAGGTGAAAAGTGATCAATCGGTTAAATGCGATCGATAGAATGAAAAGCGGTCCGATAATGGAGCGGACCGCTTTTGAATAACAGATTCTGGAAGAACAATCTACTACTGGTCTGAATATTTGATGAGGATTTCTCCCTCGTATTCTATTGCCGCCCATTGGTCAGGGCCTAATTTTGCCCAGGTGTTCTTTCCGTCCGTCCATGTTTCCAGAATGATGACTTCATTTCCGGCAACAAGTCCTGCAACAACTTCGGCGTTTGTGTTGTGATCTTTGCGGATGCGCAAGCTCCTGACATATACAATCCCCTTTTTGGGTTGGGCTGCTTTTTCAGCGGCTGCTTTTGCTGCAGCAGCTTTATCAGCTGAAATTTTTGCGAAAGCAACCTGTCCAGCAGCATATTTCGCTGCGTTTTCTTTTGCTATTGCAGCGGCTTTATCTGCCTGGGCTTTAATGGCTGCAGCTTTATCGGCTGCAGCTTTATCGGCAGCAGCTTTTGCGGTCGCAGCTTTTTCAGCGGCAGCTTTTGCGATTGCAGCTCTTTCGGCGACAACTTTTTCAGCGGTAGCTTTTGCAATTGCGGCTCTTTCAGCATCAGATTTTTCAGCAGCAGCCTTTACGGCAGCAGCTTTTTCGGCAGCAGCTTTCTCAGCAGCAGCCTTCTCGTCACGGTTGGTCAGAGCATCAATCGCCTGATCAAAGATGTTTTTCTTTTTCTCGGCCATTATTCACTCCTTCGAATACCTTTCTTTTTGATTGTTGGTTTGGTGAAATCATTATAAATCTATTTATTCCTGTTTACCGATGAATAGTTACCAGTTTTGCCATCCAGGATAATTCTTGAAAATTCCACACCATTGACTCTGATCTTTAAATTCATTAAAATTACATTAAAAAGTAGTGGCAACACCTTCCCCCAATTTTGAAGCCAATAACCTGTACGGCGGAAGCTAATTACAACCTTCTCTTATAAGCTTGTCTATACTGGTTCCATTAAGTAACAGAAATTGAAAGGGGAAAGCTATGGCACAAGCAGGAATTCACAGTTTGATCGGTATGGTGGTGCGAAAATGGACACCAGCACGCCCGTGGCTCATGCTGGGTATTGTCTTGGGCAGCTTGCTGCCCGACGCAGATAACCTGGCAGTGGCAGTGGCAATGGTGATGAAGCTGCCCACTGAAGGGTTGCACCGCACCTTCACCCATAGTCTGTTCACAGCACTGGAAGTGTATGTAATCTTTTACATTATCAGCCGGTTGACTGGGCAATCACGCTGGGTTAACCTTGGTGTGGGGCTGGGGGTTGGCATCCTGATGCACATCCTGCTCGACCTGGTTCTGTGGTTTAATGGGGTAGCTATCTTGTGGCCGGTCTCATCATGGGTCAACTTCTGGAGTGGGTTCACCCCACCCACCTGGTTCGATAAGCTAATGCTCTCAACGGAATTCCTTTTCTTCGCCCTGTTCTTCGTCGGGCTGGAGGGAATCGCCCGCCAGCGAAGCACCGACCAGGAATACCTTAGGTAACTGCGCATATGGACGTGGGTACAGATTGCTCTGTTCGTTGTGTTCACCGTGCTGGTGTACGTGATGCAAAAGGGCTTCATGACCCCTTACGGAGTAGTGTATCTGCTCTCGTTGGCTCTGGCGGTCGGTGTGACCATCCGCATGCGCAAGACGGTGGAGGCGGTTACGATCTAATCCATTACCCCAAAACGTGTCCAACACTGGGCTTGCGGGGTCCAGGGTTAAACCTAAATCTTCTCAGTTTGCTGCAATTATATTGATTACCGACGTCTACGTTGAGTGAGGTTACCAAATCTATATTAACCATTTCACCCACCCAGCCTGTCGGTTGGCAATGGCAGGCAGATTATCGAGCGGCGCCCAAAATAGCTCAAATATGTGGTTATCGGTGGCGACTGACCATTGATCAGGAGTCTCCCCAGGTGCCTCAAACCGGTAGAAATGTCGGATGCGTTGGTCGGTGAGGGCATCATCCGGGACCCAACCGGTGATGCTGTAGGTGGTGTAATTCGGGTCGGGGTAGCGGTCAGGTTCCTCATAGCGCACCTGGGTGAAGCCTTCTGCATGTCGCAGAACCTCCACTGCTAGTCTTCTCCGGAAGTGCGCCCAGTCAAAGCTGCCCTTATGTGGTCGGGAATAGACCGGGGTGGGCGTTGCAATCAGGATACGACCAGTTGGTGGGGGGTCATCAATCTTACCCAGCAAACGCACAAGCACCAGATCATCCAGCCCGGTTTCTTCGTAGGCTTCACGCCTGGCAGCGGTTTCGATTTCCTCACCAGGCTCAACTGTCCCGGCCGGAATCTGAATCCCAGCATTGGGGTGTTTGAAAAGCAGAAGCTCGCTTCCAAGACTACTGGTACGGGTAATTAAACAAGTGACTTTATGGATGGTTGAAGTCATGCTAACACTCAGCGATTAGAATGCTCCCTTACAGGGTGGTGAAGTCGATATCCACATACGGGATATCGTTCGCCACATGTTCAGTGCGACTACGCATGAAGCGACCCACCCAGGTATCTGGTTGGTCAATCTCGGGGTGATTAATCAGAGTCGCGTAGATGCACAGCTCCTTCAGTTTGAGGAAGCGTGGTATCTGGCTCAGCCAAAATGTGGAAAGGTCGTTTTCCTGACGATATCCGGATAGGTAGCTGGAGAGGAAGCGGTGAGCAAAACGCTGGTTCTCTTCTTCGTTGGGGGCATTGTAGAGCACCAGCACATCAAAGAGCGCCATGGCGACGTCCATGGCAAACCAGCCGTACACGCAGTCATCGAAGTCAATGATGGCCACCTGACCATCGGGCAGAATGAGAAAATTGGCGAAGTGCAGATCGCCATGGATCAGACCGAAGTCAGTAGGGGTGGTGGCCAGGTTGTGCAGTTCGGCGATTAGGGTTGCAAGCTTTTCACGTGCAGGGTCGGGGGATGTAGCCAGCAATGTACTGGCTTCGTGGATCTCGTAGGCGTCGAACCATTGCGGCCGGGAGAGAGTGGGTCGAGAGGGTCGGTAGTGTTTCGAGACGGCGTGCAGCTTTCCAACAGCCATCCCGATGGATCGAAAGAGGTCTTCGGTCCAATCAGTGGGAGGGATGTTTTCTGCCAGGGTACCCTCGGCTTTCTCAAAAGCGGTGAGGGTATAACGGGTGCCATAGTGCTTGAGGCTTTCCACAAGGTGGTTATTGATGGATGGCAGGGGCGTGGTGACGGGAGCACCCTGCTGGTCGAGAAACCGCACCCATTCGAGCATGCCTAACGTCTGGTTGGTGGGACAGTCCTCGACACCGATGCGCAAGATGGCGTTCTTTTTGCCATATGGAAATTGGTAGACGGCGTTGTAGTGCCCGCCCGAGAGTTGGGTAAGTTCATCGGGTGAGGTATTGTAAAGGCTGCAGGCGGCAGAGAGCAGATCAGGGTGCATAAGTGGTACTGGTTTTAACTAAAAAACG
>JBAPSY010000050.1:0-9850 GCA_049281855.1 Anaerolineales bacterium | reverse complement strand
TGCGGTATCCTTAGCCGTTGGGAGTGGTTGAGTTCCGGTGGGCTCCCCGGTCTTCAAAACCGGTGGCGGGTCGCGTTGCGGGCCGCGGTGGGTTCGACCCCCATCCACTCCCGCCTGTTATTGTTACAAGTATAAAAAAGGATTGGGTAAAAAAATGTTGCCTGTTGAAAATGATCAATATACCTCCATCGTCGCCCGATATCTACGTATCGATGATACAACCTGGGGTGAAGAAAAAAAAGGCTACCTCGTTCGCTATCGTGGTCAGCTGTATAACCAGGATTCAGCCCAGGCCTATGACCAATTAGCGCAAGCTTTGCGACCAATCAATATAACCCCTCTATTTCGTCTGGAGGAAGACCGCCACGTGATCTTATTGCTGAATGGGATCATTCAGCCCAAGCCTACCAAGATTTGGGGGAATATTCTTTTTTTCGTACTGACAGTTCTAAGTGTCATGTTCGTTGGAGCAGAGAATACTACAAGTGGCTTACCAGCAACTTTCAACAGTTGGGTTAAATTCATGCTGGGTGGGTTGCCTTTTGCCATTGCATTATTGGCTATCCTCGCCTGTCATGAGTTCGGTCACTACCTTGCCGGTCGCTACCATAAAACCGCTGTCACCCTGCCTTTTTTTATCCCGTTCCCTCTAAGTTATTTTGGTACCATGGGTGCCTTCATTCAGCTCAAGGAACCTCCTAAGAATAGGCGCATCCTCCTTGATATCGGTATTGCCGGTCCTCTGGCTGGGTTGATCGTCGCTATACCAGTCCTGTTGTATGGGTTGTACCTATCTCCGGTCGATAGGCTTCCCTCTCAATTGCCTGTCCTTCAGATTTTCGAAGGTAACTCTATCTTGTATTTACTCCTGAAGTTTATTGTGAAAGGTCAACTCCTTCCCCAACCATCTACCTATGCGGGTTTGAGCCCCATCATCTATTGGGTTCGCTATTTCTTCACCGGTTCCCCTCTACCTGCTGGAGGTCTGGACGTTAGCTTGAACCCAATCGCTTGGGCCGGCTGGATAGGTCTGTTGGTCACCTCCCTTAATCTCATCCCTGCCGGTCAGCTCGATGGTGGGCATATCATGTACGTTTTATTAGGAAAGCGTGCCTCCAGACTATTGCCTTTCATTTTGATTGCATTAGTCGCGCTAGGTCTGGTGTGGAGCGGGTGGTGGCTCTGGGCAGCGTTGATCTTTTTCCTCGGTCGCTACCACGCTGAGCCTCTTGACCAGATTACACCCCTCGATTCCAAACGCCGGGTGCTGGCAGTTCTTGGTGTGATTGTCTTCATCCTTGTCTTCATGCCAGTCCCCCTGGTCTAAATAATCAATACTTTCCATGTAAAATACCCAGCCCACGGAATTTCTATCACTATCCTCCGTGGGCTGTCTATTTTAAAAGCCTGCAGATCCCTCTATCTGATTTTCTCAGTTCTTTAGTATTTTAATATTTTCTCTGGGTTTAGATACATTCATCGATGGTTTAATTTTATAGTCCTCAATACTCTCCATGAACCCTAATCTGATAACTTTTTTAATTTATACACTTTTATCCGCATTTATCTGCGTTGGAGAGCGTACTTTGAGCGCATTATCTGTGTCTATCTGTGGCGACTATGTTATTTCTTTGTTCTGATAATATCTTTAGGTTATTGGTTCTTTGGGTGATTAATCTTCATAAAATCTACATTATCTGCCTGCATCTGCGTTAATTCTTTCTTCCCGCTATGGTCTGATTTCTGTCAGCACTTCCACATGGTCGATCCTTCCCCCCACGCTGTAAACTGTGATCTCAAAATGAGTTTCCCCTACTGATTTCCACTTACGTGCTCCGATGATGTCTCCTTCTGGATCATAAGCCACTGCTAATGCCCATATCTGTGAAGGCGTTGGAATATCTTCCGGTAATATCACGTCTCCACGGATCACTGCTTGCTTACCATCCGGGTTGATTTCCACCATCTCAGTCTTAACCTGCAGGTCTAGGTAACGCGGATCGTCCGTTGCTACTGCCAGCGCACTGAGCACCTCACTTCGATCCTCGAAATCTTCTGATAGTGGAGGCGCAAAGTAAGCCATCAAGGGCAGCGTGCTGTCGGGATGTAGAATATTCAATGGTGCATATGCAACCTGACTGGCAATAATCTCACCCTGTGGGGTGTAAAGACCAATCCAAACGGATAGGTTTTCCAGACTTGTATCCATTACATTTTTTAGTGCAATGATGCACCACGCGCCTCCGTCCCCAGCCTGATAGCAGTGTGGCTGCTTAACGTGAACTGGAATGGCTGTAGGAGTCGGCACGACCTCTGGGATCTCCCCGCCAATGGGGATGATAAGCTGCATCCCAACCGACATATAATGTGGGTCTACCCTCGGGTTCGCTGCCTGCAAGTCTTCCAAAGAAATCCCATATTGGTATGCAATCCCAAGCATGGTGTCATCATTCGTTACGGTATGCAGGAATGGTGTCGGAGTGGGAGCAGGTGTAACTGGTATAGTCACCATGATGGTGGCAGTCGGTGTAACAGGCTTGGGTGTAATCGTGTGGTATGGGGTAAGCAATCCAGTCGGGTAAAGCGTCGGCGTAGCTTGAACGGTCGCCTGGGTGCAGCTGCTCAAAAATAATCCCAGCCCCATAATCAGATAAAGAATTTTGCGCAACATAGACCCTGATTATACCCAAACCTTACTACCTCAGAATAATAGCTGACAGGTAAGATTTGTAATAATGTAAAATTTCTATCCACCTATTAACCATCTCTAGAGAACCAAAGGGCATTTAGTTTTTATCCACTTTAGTGATCTTTGTGTTCTCTTTGATGATCTTTTTTTTAGATTTCAATTTATTTCTAAATTACCAATCCAAATATGAGAAACCTTAATATATTCCCAATTTTCCATATCACACCTCAATAATAGAACTATTGTGCTATAATAGTGTAGTAATTACTCACCACATCCCCATATATTTTCCAATTAATCACAGATCAAGTGAGATAGCCGTCATCACCCACATGTTTATAAATCCTATCTGGAAAATTCGAACGATCTCAATTGTCTATTGGGTAAACCTCGTAGATGCGCAGGGGAGGAATCCCAAATGGTACAATTCAAATCCCTCCCCTGCGCTGCTACCAAGTGTTATTCCTCAGCTGGTGAGTAATTACTCCTTGATTATAGCACAAACGTTCTGTTCCACAAGGGGTTTATGAATTTTTTATGATTTCTCATAATAAGCCCAGGGTTCGTATACAAAGAAATTCACTTTATATAGAAAAACACTGATCTATTTAGGGGGAATTTATGGTTTAGCAGAACAGCAAACTTAAAATTGACCGCACATATCGACCAAAGAACGGTCGATACAGAAGATCACTGATGTTCTAATCTACAAGAGGTTTATGCAAAACCTGCGAAATTTTAAGATTTCTAATGTAAGACAGTAAAGCTCGAACCTACGACCTCCTCTGTGTAAGAGAGGGGAAAGGGTTGTCTACAGGTTCTACTAGCTATATATGGTGATCTTCTCTCTACTAGTTATCCATATATAGGTGTTTGAATGTCTACAATGTCTACAGAATATATAGGTTGGCTTTGGCGTTGCAAATGGTTGCAAATGGCTGAAGATGGCAAGGTTGCCTTCAGCCCTGTCCAAAGGGGGAAATTTTGGAATCAGCCTAATAATAATATGACCCTTGTTATTTTTGGATAGTGAGACTATAATATATATCAATCATTGACATGTCGGTAGGTGAGATATGACGAATATGGCTCGTTTTATTCCTCTGCAAGAACCAACCTTTTACATCCTGCTCTCATTGAATGGCGGAGAGAAGCATGGCTATGCTATACTGAAAGATGTGACTGAACTGAGCGACAGGCGGGTCAGGTTGTCTACAGGTACCCTATATGGTGCTCTGTACCGTCTGCTCGACCAGGGTTTGATCGAGCAGATTGAACCGGAGGACAGGGCGCGTGGGAAGAAGATATACCGGCTGACGTATTCAGGGTTGGAAGTCTTCGACGCAGAAGTAAGCCGGATAAAACACTTATTGCTTGCTGTGAATAAGAAGGTTGAGACGATTGGAGGGCAGCAAGTATGATGTGGATAATGAAGTTGTTTTCACTGGCACTTAAGTTCTTTCCGCGGCAGTTCCGTTTTAGGTTTACATCGGAGATGGAAGAAATCTTCCGTGCCGGATTGCTAGAGGCGTGCGAAGAAGGGATGTTGGCTGGTTTTATTCTGCGTGAGTTATTACAACTGCCCGGTAGCCTGGTTGGTGTGTACATGTGGTCCATGAGTGCAGGACAAGGCAGACAAGTGGCGGTTTCAAGCATGGGGGGTGGAGGCACCGGCGGGGTAAATCCTCCAGGCGAAGGATGGGGATCATCATTCATGGCAGGATTACCGCATCTATTAATGGGGATCATTATTGTGGGTGTAAATGTTATTTATGGGATCAAAGGGATAAATCAGAATGTGTTTAATTACCTTGTGATTACCTGTTTATCCTTATCCTTCCTTGGAGTGTTGATATTTAGTATTTTTAGAGGCTGGAAAAGTTGGACAGCCAGTTGGATAATATATATGTTCATTGTGACCATTATATTGCTGAGTAGGGTGGCGAGTGCGCTCCCTCATACTATAGTTGCAAACAATGCCTGGGTATCAGAAGTATTGATACTAGTAATCCCATTGCCCCTTGCATACTTGTTATATAAGATTGCAAGCAGAAATCGATTGCGTGGGTTACTGGCAGCGGTTCCACCAATGGCGATTATATGGTTCTATTTTCTGGAATCTGTACCATCCCTGCAGGAATCATTGGCATGGGGTTGGATGTTCTTGTTAGCGTTCACAGCTACGGTTATGATGCTCCGTTCGAAACGGTTCTTGGCTGCACTCGGATTAGCTGTGGCAGTTCCAGTGCTTGGTGGATTTCCATTCGCATACTTGGGCGTTTACATGGGCGGGAACCTGCTGTTCTCTGAACCAGGATCCAGCCTGCATGAAGTATTCAGGAATTACCTACCCTTCCTGGCAATGGTACTGACTTTTTTGCTAGGACCACAGCTCGCGGTGAAGCTTCGGACGATTGGATACGGAATTAAATCCAAGAGTGGAAAAATCTTCTATCGGTTAGCATTGGGTGGGATATTACTGGGGCTAGCGATGACGATGGTGCAAAGGGAGATGGCCACAAGTGATTTTTCCATACCGCAAAAAGTTATGCAGTTAAGTTTCATCGCATCGGCAATGCTATACCTGGTGGGTTTCGTATTCTTGGCATGGTCGGCAAAGCGGAGTGAAGAGTTTTCGGATAAAAAAGAATTGGCACTACAATTGGTGGCGTTGTTCATCCTTCTGCCATTTGTACCAATAGTAATACTCCTGGCAGTCTCCTATGGAATAATGGTTCATACAGAGAGCTGGTTACTTTCCTTGGCCGTGATCGGATGGGTGGTTGCTGCTGCGTGGACGATAAAAGAGTAAGATAATAAAACAGACTATTCACCAAGGTATGGCCTTCATTGGACTATTTGAGCTGCAGTATAGTCGATGAAAATGTCTCAAAATATCATTTTGAAGTCGTTTTTTATTGCACAAACTGAATAGACTGCAACTGGTTGCACACGGTTGCAAATGACACCAGCCCTGAACCAACCATAAATATTACCATCCCCATCTTTGGGCTTTATAAAGCCAAAACCCCTACGCATAGGGATTCCTGTGTGAGCGTAATAGGACTCGAACCTACGACCTCCGCTATGTAAGAGAGGCGAGTAGGTTGTCTATAGGTGCTTCCCTTTATAGATGGGGTCCTATTTTCTACCCTTTACCCATATATAAGGGGCTGTATGTCTATAGAGTCTATAAATTCTATGGAGTGATTCTGGCGTTGCAAATGGTTGCAAATGGCTGAAGATGGCGAGGAAGCCAACAGCTCTGTCTGAAGGGGGGAATATCTGTGGATGTGTGGTGTTGATAGGACTATATCCCCGTATAATGGTTTATACCTAAAATGGGGGATTTTGATATGATTTTGTCCAAGACTGTCCAATGACATCTGCTTAACAATGCAATATGTCTACTGTTCAAATTGAATTGCGGTTGGATTCCTGGACAGAATTTAGCTAGCAGTAAGAGAGGCTAAGGCAGGCTAATAGCCGCTGATGCCTCGAACTCAGTAGAGATGAGATAACCAAGCGCGAACAGAAAAACATCTACAAATTGTCATAGACGTAGAAAATGTAATCTTGAGGGCTTGTTTTGACTCCGAAATCGTTTAGTAATATGAGAATTTGGGCGCGATGATCTGTACCATGGATAACTACATGCAGAAGCACTTGCCATAATATTAGGTCTTTGTCTTCTCCATCTGCGAATGGTTTTTCGAATAACATATCGTCCCGCAATTTTGCGAGATAATCGCGCATATTTTGCTCAACGTTGTCCCAGTAGGCACGAATGATTTTTCGATTGTCAAAGTTAGCGGGATTTAGCGATTCTGGGATTTCGACCCCTCGCAATCCGCTAAACCATGTATCGTCAACGCTCATGAGATGAACGATTTGGTTTCGGACAGATCCTTGAGAGTAGTCCATATTTTGGGTAAACTGTTCATGGGACAGTGAAGTGATATATGTATCCCATATTTTGCGATTTTCATGGAAGTGATAGTCGTAGAGCTGGTGAAAGGCATTTGCATTCATGTCGTAATTAACTCCTCTATATGCGAACATAAGCAGTTTAGTACGAGTGTTCGAATAAAGTCAAGGTATATGCTAACGGAGTGTGATATCTATCTGGAGAAAAAGCGTGATTCGACTTTGACCAACTTTGGCCCTGTCAAAAGAAAATCAACATTAGGTATTTCATCTCTCTTAAGGCTCTCCATTAGTTCATCTGTGAGTTGAGTCAGCTTCATGTAAATCGCTAATCGTGCTCGTGGCGAGGTTTTTTCGGATAAGCCATCCTGAATGATCTTCTCAAAAATCTCCATCTTATGTTGAAGGATCAACGCAAGTTGTTCACGATTGTTTGTGTGAATAATCGCCTGTATATCGGCGATGGCTTCTGGATTTTTTCAACAATATAATAAAACGAACTACGTGGCATCCCTAGTTCTCTACGTGCCTAAACGACGGTCATACGACTATTCATATACTGAATGACCTGAGTGGCTGCACTTATTCGTGATGCTTTGGTAATGGACTTCATGAGGGCATTGTATCATTGATGATCCACCAAAGGAATCCCCCCTCTCCACGACAACTGAATTATCCACCTTCTTCCTTGAAAGTGACGCCTTCCGTTGTGACGGGTATTCATTCCTTAAATATCTAGTTCTCTGGTACCCAGCCATTTCACCATCTCAGGATTGCGATGATCAAAGAAACTACTTGTTTTTGTGTCTAAAGTTGTAATAGCCGCCATGTCTTCCGTGCTTAATTCAAAACCAAAGACACTGATATTTTCTATCATTCTCTCTTTGCGAATTGATTTTGAAACAACAATAATTCCTCTTTGTGAAAGCCAGCGGAGAATTACTTGTGCAACGCTTTTTTTGTGTTTTGCGGCGATTGAAAGTAATAGTTCATTTTGAAAAATATTCTTTCTTCCCTCTGCAAATGGAGCCCATGCTTCAACCTGAACACTGTTATCTTGTAAAAACTTTTGCGTGTCAATTTGCTGATGGAAAGGATTTACTTCAATCTGATTTACCACAGGCGTTATTTTGTTATGAATCATCAAGTCCATTATTCGGTCAGGAGGAAAGTTTGAAACCCCAATTGCCCTGACTTTGCCTTGTTGATACAGTTCTTCCATCGCATGCCATTCACCATACACATCGCCGAATGGTTGATGAATCAGATACAGGTCAATGTAGTTTAATTGCAGTCGCATCAGGGATTTTTCAAAAGCTTTTATTGTGCCTTCATATCCATTTCTTTGAATCCAAAGTTTTGTAGTGATAAACAGTTTTTCTCTCGCAACGCCGCTTTGTTTAATACCCCTACCAACCGCGTCTTCATTTTGGTATGAAGCGGCTGTGTCAATAAGGCGATATCCAGTTTGAATAGCGTCAACCACACTTCTTTCACATTCGTTGCAATCAGTTATCTGAAAAACACCGAAACCAAGTATAGGTATTTCAACGCCATTGTTCAATTTTACATTTTGCATAATTCTCTCCTTATGTTTATGCTGTGTCTCTATATTTTACGCTTGCCACCAACACATACTTTTTGAGTAAGCGTATCCACGGAAAGACCGAATTTTTCACCGCCCTTTGCAATTATCATAGGCCACCTCGAACGAGATTCTAATACCTGGAGTCAACTCCAAGTCAAGGGTTTTACATGTGCTTTCGAGAAGGAATTTGTACATTCGCACGTCTCAAATCACTCAGACCCATTCCGAGCAGAGAACGTTTTTTTATATTTTTTTATGCAACGAACGGGCTAACTAATGATTATACGGACTCTTGCTAAACTGAATATTCGCCGTACATCATTATTCTACAGGAAGGATATACTGCGCTTTAGCTGCATATCCAAGAAGGTCTCAATAATTACCAATAAATCGGTGAGACCGGTATTTTTTCACCAAGGTCCATCCAGGGAGCTCAACAATGGTGCTTTAATGGTGCTTTAAGTTCTGATCTTTAATACTCTCACTCGTATATATGGTGGTTATCAACTATTTATCCCCCAGATATAGGCGCCCCCGGCGGGCTGCTTTGCTTGCCAGGGCCGCTAGCGCTTGCCGGGGCCGCTAGCGCTTGCCAGGGGATTCGAACCCACAACCACTTGATCCAAAGCCTAAAGGTATTTCGTCTACCCTGTAGATATTGTGTTACTACGTCTATGTAGTGCTATTTATAGGGGTATTTTTATCTACTGTGTCCATATTTTCCATGTCGTTATATGGTATTTGCACACGAATTACCCACGACATGATGGAAGAGAAGCGATTTGTAGTAATACCTGAACCAATACAATAATATCTCTTTTATATTTCTCTTTCGTTCCCTCTATGTAGAAAACCCATTCTCCAAGCATTTGGGTATAATCTCTCAACACGACCAGGCTTGCCACAGCACTCTGGCACACTATGGACGGTATCAGTTTGTTGCGGTACGTATAAGCATAATAACGGCTGGCTAGCCCTGCATATATCCGATAAGCATAATATTTCCAATTGAGAAGATATTTCATAACAATGATCCTAAAGAGCAATTTGTATTTAGAGACGACTGCCTGGTGTTCTGATTTGCATCAAACTCTGTAAATCCCACATTTTGAACGAAAAGAAATGAAATACCCAGTACTGCCTTTTCTTTATTTGCATAATAAGTAGTATTCTAAGGGATTAAATTTTAAAGTAATACGTTCGATTGAGGAATCGAGCTTAGTTGCAAGCAAACCATTGTTGGATGTTGCTCTTTCGCAAGGTTTGGTATCTTTCACCACGATCCATCCTGGGTAAAAATTCTGATTAATTATTAGTGAATTATTCGTTGCCTTATCGACATTAGTGATCTTGAAAATAAGCTTGTTTGGGCTCCAAAATATGTTTTCTACCTTGATACTATCGTCTAATTCGAACAGATGAAACTCACCCTGGTAATTTTCGTCACTAATCCCTAAAGCTCTCACGCCGATTGGAATCGGGTCGTAACAATCTAGTACTCCTCGATTTTGTTTAATTTTTAGGTACTCGAAAGACCAAGGAATAAAAGTGTTTTCGTCAAGAAATTTATCTGGAATCTGAATGGTCCTCTGTAGCTCAAAACCAAGATCATCTTCTATGGTCTGAATAAAAGTATCACCTCGAGA
>JBAPSY010000049.1:0-2360 GCA_049281855.1 Anaerolineales bacterium | reverse complement strand
CGGTTTCCAGATATAGATCTGTGACCCCTGAAGCCAGATACAACTGGCGAACTGAATGGCCGGCAGCCTCCTTAACCTGGCGCACCGGTACATGGTCCTGATAGTATTCTGGGCCATAAGATCGATGGCCTTTCATCATATTTTGGCCACGCTGGTCAATAAAAAATTTGGCCAAATCCAGATATCGAGACTCGTTCGTTACCCGGTACAACTCAACCAGCGCCATCTCAACCTCCGGATGGCCGCAAGCCCCGTGTCTTTTATCCGGTCCAAAAACTGAACAAATATAGTCAGCAAAACGACAGGCAATATTTAATAAACGATGATCACCTAATGCACGTTGAAAAGCAACTGCTGCCTGAAACAGGTGTCCGGCACAATATAGCTCATGCCCATTATCCAGGTCTATCCAGGGTTCAGGGGATTCTCTTGTCTGAACATAACTATTTATATAACCATTTGGGCGCTGTGCGGTCGCTATCAGTGAAATGGCCTGATCTGTCATTGAAGACAATTCCTTGTCCGGTTCCTTTCCCATCTCCCATGCCACAGCTTCCAACCATTTATAAATATCTGAATCTTGAAAAACATATCCGCGGTAATTACCTTTGATTGAGCCCGCAGCAATACGCAAGTTATCAAAGTTGCCAGCCTTTACCAGCATTTCAAAACCAAAATACAGGCTGATTTTTCTATTAACCGTTTGTTTTTTAGTCCAGAAACCTTCATTTAGCGATACGTTCTTTAATTCCATGGTTTTCCAACAAGCGAAAGGGCTTTTTGATGTATCCACAGGGCCAAATCTTGAATTCTCAACATTAGTAAGCATGAACGTTTCCTATATCATCAAACAGTATGATGGTGGTCCTTCTCAATGACCACTAATATGTCGATCCGAGTGGGAGTATGTCAGTTTCTCATTATGATCGATATCCAATGTTTAAAATGATAAGCAGTTTTCCTAGCAGAACTATTCAAAAATTAATTAGCCTATCATTCTTTTAGATTTTTACCTCTCCATCTGCGGATCAGGGGCTCGGGCGGGTTGGTGTGACTGACATGGTATTCAGGCGGGACCTTGCCCGGACTAGCCCCACAGGATTCGCGGATTATCAACTTGCCCTGGACCCGGATGGGGTCTTGCATTTCATTCTGGTTTTCGAGCCGGTCCAACATCAACTGAGCGGCCAACTTGCCCATCTCAAAACTCGGAGGGCAAACCGTCGTGATCGTCGGCTTGGAAAGACTGGCAATCTCGCGGTCGTCATACCCGACCACGGCCACATCTTCAGGCACGCCAAAACCGGCATCCTGGATCGCATAGGTGGCACCCAATGCCATCAAATCATTTGCAGCAAATATCGCCGTCGGCCTGTCGGGTAACTCCAGGAACTTCTTTACAGCCGGGTAGCCGCTTTGAACCTCCCAGGTGCCTTCTGCGACCAAAGCTGGGTCAAAGGAGATGCCATACTGCGCCAGGACATCCTGATAACCCGCCAGGCGTTCTATGGATGAGTTCCAGTCATGCGGCCCATTGATTAAGGCAATCCGGCGGTGTCCCAGGTTGACCAAATGTTCGACTGCCAGGCGGGCGCCATAACGATCATCCAAAAGCACCGAATTAGCGTAAGTCCCATTAAAGAGCCGGTAAACAAAAACGTACGGTTTATTGGCCAAATCAAGGGTTTTGTTGGATTCATCTCGCCACGATTCCACGAAAATGATCCCATCGATGGACCGGCTGATCAGCTGGTGCACGGCTGCGCTTTCCAGCTCCGAGTCCCAATCCGTGCTAATGATGATGCTGAAATAATTATGCAGTTTGAGATACTCCTGAATACCGCGGATAAGGATGGGAGTAAAGGGGCTGGCAATGTTATAAACCACGAGACCGATCGTGAAGGTCCGGTCTGTTTTGAGACCGCGCGCAGTGATATTCGGGTGATAGCCCATCTGGTCGGCCAGGGCTAGGATGCGCTCCTTGGTGACATCATTGACCCGATGGTCACTATCAGTCAGCGCCCTTGAGACGGTCGAAACGGAACAGCCCGCAGCCTTGGCTAATTCATGTAGAGTAACTGGCATAATCCATATCCTGTATCCAAAAATGGTCAGATGAATTTTACAGCCTATCTAGGTGATAGACCGGATTATTTTTATTAGAATGTAAAATCATTTCCAAACCGGTGTGTACCGAGAAGATTTTATCGTGAATCCTGGTTAAAGCAGGTAGTTGCAGACATTCCTGATATTCAGGAATAATCAGGATCCGGGAGGCGGATGAGACCATATTCATCCACCACGGTTTTCCCAATGCTCGCGATTGTCATTGCGAGGAGCATACTTAGCGACAAAGCAAT
>JBAPSY010000048.1:0-6924 GCA_049281855.1 Anaerolineales bacterium | reverse complement strand
TTAGACCGATACAGTGTACTTCTGTACCGATCAGTGTTCTTCAGTACCGATTGTGGTGCTCTCCCATATCGGTATGGCTCTTTATCGGTATGAGTGCATTCCTATATCGATCAGTGGTTTCCTGTATAGATGCAGAGCTTTTCTTTACCGATTGTGGTGCTCTTCCATATCGCTAGGTGCTCTTAATGTTTACTGTACATTAACAACCGAATTTATTAAAGAATGTGTTAGTTTCGATTCGTTCTCAAGGGCGATTTATGCCCGCAGTATCGCGACCGTATTATTGGAGCGATATCTTGCAAACGAATAATACCCACCATTATTCTAACCATGCTCTTGCCTTTCCCAAGAAAATGCACTCTCTACTCTCAGGTACTTTAGATTTAGCTACGAATCTGAATTGAATGCTTTTGCGAGGGTGTTCTGTGCCCGAAGTATCGCGAATGAACTTTATGAGCGATATAAGGGCGGTTCCTGGCAAGCGCGACGCAGCCTCGCGAGCATTTTCTGCGAGCGAGGGCGCAGCAAGCGGCTTTGCCCGCAGTTTCGAGGAGCGTTCTTTGCGACGAAGCGTCGCGAGTGTACTTTTCAAGCGATGCAAGAGTGTTCTTTGCGACGAACCACCGCGAGTGTTCTGTACGAGCGTTGAAGAACGCTCTTCGTGAGCAATATTGGAATGCCCTATCGGACTATTTCTAGAGAATGTGAATTGAATGCTATTGTTTTATTTCGAAACAATTCCATAGATCGGTCATTTTCCATCCAGTCGACGATGGTTGGATTCTACGTTTTATCCTTATATTTTTATTGTGCCCTTTGTGTCCTTTTTTTGTTCTTTATCTTTTATCCCGCAACCGCTAACGCGATCTTAATTGCCGATTCCCCCACTCTCTGGTATAATCCCCCCGCTGACTAGACCGCCCGGTGGCAAGTGCTGCCGTGTTGGAGACCTGCTAGAAGCGCAATAAAATATGAAATGGAGCAGATGTCGTGGATAAGGATACAAAAGCAAAGACAATGGAAACTTTCGCCCGTCATGAGGGCGACACCGGATCACCGGAGGTGCAGGTTGCACTGCTATCCAACCGCATCACCGAGCTCACTGAACATCTCCGTGAGCACAAGCACGATGAGAGCTCTCGTCGTGGATTACTCAAGATGGTGGGGCAACGCCGGCGTTTACTAGCCTACATTAGGCGAAACGAATACCAGCGCTATATAGCGCTCACAGACCGGCTGAACATCCGCCGCAAATAGCTTTAGCCCCCCCCTTGAGTAGATGGGACACAAGCTTTCCCATAAATGGTAAAAGAGCTTTCCCATTTACTCTATTTAGGGAGAAATTAAACAGCCTCAGGTCGGGAATTGATGGATGACGACAACTTATTTTTAAGGGCAGCATTCAAAAGCTGCCCGAAGCAGGCGGCCTTTCGATGCCGCCTTCATTGGTTGTCGCTAACTCTCAGTTTCTGACCTGCAAGGCAACAAATTTATAGGAGAAACTGAAAAATGAAACCTGAATCAAAACAATTTAGTGCGATGGTCGGTGGCAAACCCATCACCTTCGAAACCGGCACACTTGCTGGTCAGGCGGGTGGTGCAGTCACCGTCCGCCTGGGCGACACGATGATTTTCGCTGCCGCCACCATGAGCTCCGAGGTGCGCCTCGGGATCGATTACTTCCCCCTCACCGTTGATTACGAGGAGCGCATGTACGCCGGGGGGCGCATCCCCGGCTCGTTCTTCCGCCGTGAAGGACGACCCTCCGAGGTGGCCATCCTCATCGCCCGCCTTACCGACCGTCCTCTCCGCCCGCTCTTCCCCAAAGACCTCCGTAATGACGTCCAGGTCATCCTCTACTCATTCTCAGTGGACGGTGAGAACCCGATCGATGCCCTGGCGATCAACGCCGCCTCCACTGCCCTGATGATCTCAGACATCCCCTGGGGTGGTCCCGTTGCCGCAGTGCGCATCGGGCACATCCATGGTCAATTCATCGTCAACCCTACCGCCACCGAGCAGGATAGCTCTGATCTGGATCTGCGCATCGCTGGCACGCGTGACGCTATCTTGATGGTCGAATGCGGTGCCCAGGAGGTCCCAGAGGCGGTTATGGTGGAGGCGTTGAATTTTGGTCACCAATCCATCCAGCCTCTGATCGATATCCAAGAACAGATGGCGCGTGAAATCGGCAAGCCTAAGCAAGCTTACACGTCATTCAACCTGGCAGAAGCCACCCAGATCCCGGTCAACGAAAGGGCTGCAGCCCGGCTGACCGAGTTACTGGACGCGCCGCACACCAAGGCTGAGCTGGACACTGCCATCAGAGCCCTCCAGTCAGAGATGGTTACAGAGCTGACCGCTCAGGATGAAACCCTCGCCCCAAGTGTTATCGAGGCCCTCGACGAAACCCTGAAAAGCGTGGTACGCCGGCGCATCCTCGAACACCAGATCCGCCCGGACGGTCGCGGTTTGACCGATATCCGCCCCATCTGGGGTGAGGTTGGGCTTAGCCCACGGGCGCATGGCTCTGGTCTATTCACCCGTGGCGAGACTCAGGTGCTCACCCTTGCAACGCTCGGAACACCCCGTGATGCCCAGGAGATCGACAGCCTGACCGGTATGGAGGCCAAGCGCTACATGCACCACTATAACTTCCCGCCCTTCTCCACCGGCGAGGTGCGCCCCCTACGAGGCTCCTCCCGCCGTGATGTGGGTCACGGTGCGCTGGCAGAACGTGCTCTCCTGCCAGTTATCCCACCTGAAGCAGATTTCCCCTACACCCTGCGCCTGGTGTCCGAGGTGCTGTCCTCCAATGGCTCCACCTCCATGGCCTCAGTGTGTGGCTCAACCCTGGCATTAATGGATACGGGCGTGCCCATTAAAGCTCCTGTTGCTGGAGTTGCTATGGGTTTGATCAAGGAAGCGGACCGCTACTCCATCCTGACCGATATTCAGGGTTTGGAAGACCACCTGGGTGACATGGACTTCAAAGTCGCTGGAACCCGCGATGGTATCACAGCCTTGCAAATGGATATCAAGATCAAGGGGATCACTTCCGAGATCATGTCGAAAGCCCTTGAGCAGGCTCGTATAGCCCGTTTATTCATCCTGGACAAAATCCTGGAGATCATCCCCGAGCCGCGCAAGGAGCTCAAGTCATTCGCCCCGCGCATCACCGTGCTACACATCGCTCCAGATAAGATCGGTGCGGTCATTGGTCCCGGCGGTAAGATCATTCGAAGCATCCAGGAAGAGACTGGTGTCAAGATCGACATCGAGGAAGATGGTACAGTATACATCGCATCCTCAGATGGCCCGGCAGCTGAAAAGGCACGCGAGATGGTCGAAGAGATCACTGAAGTGCCGGTGATCGGGCGCATCTATACGGGTAGAGTTGTTCGCACCACCGATTTTGGTGCATTTGTTGAGATCTTGCCCAACCAGGATGGTCTGGTGCACATCTCCCAGCTGGATAGCGAGCGCGTCAATAAGGTGGAAGATATCGTCTCGGTTGGCGATGAGATCACCGTTATGATCACCAATATCGATGATACAGGCAAAATTCGCCTATCACGCCAGGCTGTCCTCGAAGGTTGGACCCTCGAAGAAGCACTGACACACGACCGTCCCTCAGGTGGGCGCTCCGGCGGGCGCTCAGGCGGCTCGCGAGGTGGTGGCGGAGGTGTTGACAGACGTCGCCCACCCCGCAATGGTGGCAATCGCGATCGACGCTAATATCGATTAAAGACCCGTTTTCTCGTAGAAAACGGGTTTTCTTTTTTTTTATGCTAAAATCAAAACTATGGGTGCCAAGTATTCCACCACCGACTATCGTTACCCGTACGAATATCTCATCTTGGTGATAACGATCGGGGTCGTCCTGCTGGTCATCGCATTCACCGCAGCTGCCACCGTGTGTACCAGTGCCATCTTTGTGCCTGCGGTCGTCATTATGGGATACTTCGCCAGCCGAAATAACCACCGTGCGTTGCTTGTACGAGCGCAGCAAGTTACCTCACAAACGGCACCCGAGATGCTCCCTCTCATTCAAATGAATTCTGCTCGTCTGCAAGTGGAACTGGTGAACGTTTTTATCGTCGCCTCCAATCAGCTGAATGCTTACACCTTCGGGATGGACAGCCCCAAAGCCATTGTGCTTTACTCCTCCTTGTTCAAGATCATGGATCGAGATGAGATCCAGTTCATCCTGGGTCATGAGATGGGTCATGTGAAGCTCGGGCACACCTGGTTGAATACCCTGGTGGGTGGGATGGCTGGTATTCCAAGCTCGCTTGGTGCTGCAGCAATCATGGAATTGGCGTTTCGTTGGTGGAACCGCACTTGTGAATATTCAGCCGACCGGGCTGGTGTTTTGGCATGTGGTAAACCGGGTAAAGCAATTTCAGCTCTTGTCAAGCTGGAGGTTGGTCCCAACGCTCGCACTCAAGCAGGGATGCAAGCTGCCATCCAGCATCTTGAGACGGAGGACGACGACATCATGCATAACCTGGAAGAGCTGTTGGCCTCACATCCCATGATTGCCAAGCGTGTCGAGCAGATCCGCCATTTTACAAACACCCAGGAGTACCTCAACATGCAGTCCAAAATGGATAAAAACCTGGTTGGGTGATAGATCAATCGCTCTTATTGAAAATCATGGACCTGTCCGAATTCGCCCAACGCATGCCTAAAGCCGAGTTGCATGTCCATCTTGAAGGCTCGATCTTGCCGCGTACCTTACTCAAGTTGGCGCAGCGCAATCACATCAACCTGCCTGCTGACGACGAAACAGGGCTAGCCGATCTCTACCGTTTCCTCAATTTTGATCAATTTCTTGACACCTATATATTAATTACCAAGTGTCTGCGCACTCAGGATGATTACCGCCTGATCGCGTATGAATATGGGAGTGAATGTGCCAGGCAAAATATCCGCTACGCTGAAGTGACCTTCACCATATTAACCAATACTTCATTGACGGGTCTATCCTGGCAAGATATTCTCCAGGGTTTGAACGCTGGTCGGGACCAGGCGCTTACCGATTTTGGAGTAACGTGGCAATGGGTTTTTGATATCGTACGCAATTTACCCGACACACAGGATACGGTTCTCGAAATTGCCCTGGCAGCCCGGGAATGGGGAGTGATTGCCCTCGGTTTAGGTGGCAGTGAAGCCGGTTTTCCCCCTGAGCTATTTGTGGACACTTTCATTCGTGCCGAAAGGGAGCATCTTCATCGGGTTCCTCATGCCGGTGAGATTGCTGGTCCCCAAAGTGTATGGTCCGCGATAAAATTGTTACATGCCGAGCGGATTGGGCACGGCGTACGCAGCATTGAAGACCCTATATTAATAGATTATTTGGAGTCAAACTCTATACCTCTCGAAATTTGCCCCACCAGCAATGTCTGTCTAAAAGTCTATCCCGATTTCTTTCACCATCCACTGCGCAAATTATGGGATGCGGGTTTGTTGTTGACCATCAGCTCAGACGACCCGCCCATGTTCGGCACCGACCTCAACAACGAATACAAGGTTTTGATAAAGGATTTCAATTTCACTCAATCTGAGCTGGAGCAAATCAGCTTAAATGCCATCCAGGCCAGCTTCCTCAGCCAAGGAGAAAAGCAAAAACTGGCCGGAGAATTCCTGGACGAATTTGCTAGATTATCCTAAGGATAAAGGTGAGGTGAATATGACTACTGAGCATGACCCCTATAAACGATTAGCTGAACGGTTGGACACCCTTCCAAATGGTTTCCCACCCACCGATGATGGTTCTGAGCTGAGAGTGTTAGCAAAGTTATTCACTCCCGAAGAGGCCATTCTGACCTCCCAGCTCTTAATAAAGCTGGAAACCGCAGACCAAATTGCGGAACGCTTGAGGCTTGAATACAATTCCACCCGCCAGATGCTCAAAGCAATGGCACGTCATGGGTTGATTAGAGCGGGCAAGACCGATGACGGATTGGGGTATGGGTTGTTACCTTTTGTAGTGGGTATTTACGAGAACCAGATTGGTAACTATGATGAGGAATTTGCACACCTCTATGAAGATTACTATCAGGGTTCATTTGCGAGAGCGTTGAGTGTACAACCTGCCTTTCACCGTGTGATCCCTGTTGGTGAGAGCATAAAGATGAATATGCAGGTAGCTCCCTTCGAATCTGCCGTTGGGGTGATCGAACAAGCCCAATCCTGGGGAGTACAGGACTGTATCTGCCGGATTCAAACCGCTTACATTGGTAAGCCATGCAAACATCCCGTTGATGTATGCATGGTATTTAACCCCGCGCCCGATGCCTTTATAAGCTCGAAGGAGATAAAGCCTCTCACCAAAGAGGGAGCTTATGCAGTTCTCCAGCGGGCAGACCAGGCAGGTTTGGTTCACTCAGTTAGTAATAACCAGCAAGGTAATTGGTATATCTGTAACTGCTGCACCTGCTCATGTGGCATTTTACGCGGCATGGCCGAGCTCGGCATTGCCAACGTTGTCGCCAGCTCAGCTTTCATCAACACAGTGGACGAAACCTTATGCAATGCCTGTGGTTTGTGCGTTGAGAATTGCCAATTTAATGCACTCACTGTAGGGGATGTTGCCATCGTGAACGGTACGCGCTGCGTTGGGTGCGGGGTATGCGTCAATGCTTGCCCTGATCATGCATTGATCCTGATTCGGCGGCCGGAGGAAGAGATCAAGCCCATCCCAGTCAGCATTTCTGACTGGGGCAGGCAGCGTGCTAAAGAACGCGGCATCGATTTAAGCTCTCTGTTATAGAGGCGAGTTGGGAATCTTAATATTAATAGGATCGATTATTGATCCTGTGTCGGCAGATACGGCATTTGAGGTCCTGGAATCCCTAAATGCTCTGAAATTGCTGCCCGCATGGCAGTGCGATCATCCCAGGGATACTCGATCTCCCC
>JBAPSY010000047.1:0-11827 GCA_049281855.1 Anaerolineales bacterium | reverse complement strand
GCTCTTGTCAGCACAGTGAACTCTTTTACAGCTACTCCCCCTCAGGACAGGGTTCCGGATCGCCTTTCCTTGCTTCATACCGTGGTACAGATAGGGTACAAATGTGCTCAAACAGTATGGTGATAATGGTGCATCCTAGACGTAATAAACAGCATTTTTCCCCTTTACCTCTACGTTTTTATAAATCGCACTCCTTTGAATTGCAGGTCTCTAGAGGTATATCCTACAGCAGCTTACCTCTTTCGAACATCATAGCTATACTTGTGAGTTGAATCTACTATAATTATCACACTATTATTGCTGGCGTAGTCCTTGCAAGGATCTAAAGAATATGGGTGTCAGCCTAAAAGACTATGAAGAGAGCATGCTGAATGGGAAATATGGCCCAGGAATGCAGATGGCTATGACCATTGTTGTACGGATGGCTGAGGTGCTCGAGGCAACAGAATTACTGGCAGTGAGTCAGGCACACATTGATGGCTGTGGTTTGATGAGCGATTCAGGCCTTGAATTTGCTGAAAAGTTAGCAGCCCTAAATGCTCGTGTATCAGTACCCACCACCCTTAACATGATCCCCCTTGATCTACAAAACTGGCGAAAGCAAGGAGTTCCCGAAAATTACGCTCTCAAAGCCACCCGAATGGCGAATGCTTATATCCAAATGGGTTGTATACCTACATGGACATGTGCTCCATATCAGGTCTACTTAGCCCCACATTATCGTCAACAGATTGCCTGGGGAGAATCAAACGCAATCGTCTATGCCAACTCTGTTTACGGAGCCCGCACCAATCGCTATGCGGATTACTTGGATATATGCGCAGCTATAACTGCCCGCGTTCCAAGATACGGCTTACATCTAACGGAAAATAGAAGGGGGCAGATGCTCATACGCCTGATGGATCTCCCCCAAGCCTTGTTTGCCGATAATTCCTTCTACCCCGTTTTGGGCTATCTTCTTGGCAAGCTTGTGCAAGATAGGATTCCTGTAATAGAAGGTTTGACCGCAAATCTCAGCAGTGATAACTTCAAGGCCTTGGGGGCAGCAGCAGCATCATCTGGAGCAGTCGGTTTGATCCATATCATCGGACTTACGCCAGAAGCATCTACCCTTGAGGATGCATTTCAAGGTTCAAGTCCTGAGGAAACTATTGATGTTCACCTGGATGATCTTCTGGAAGCAAAAGCCGAACTCTCACATTCATCACGTAGAAATGGAAAACTAGATGCAGTTATTCTTGGCTGTCCACATTTCTCTTTCATGGAATTTCAAACACTTGTGAAGCTCATTCGTCAGATAGGTAGACCATTGTCACGGGATGTGCGTCTCATCATTCTTACAAACCAAATATCTGTTGGTTTACTGCAACGGGCGGATCTGCTTGATGAGATAACTAACTTTGGAGCGGAATTAGTCGTTGACACATGCGTATTCCACTCTCCTATTGTCTCGTCCGGAGCACAATTGATAATGACCAACTCGGGAAAGTGCGCCTATTATGGTCCAGGTGAATTAAATACTCAGGTGTTGTTCGGTGATCTTGAAGATTGTATCCTTTCTGCAGTCAATGGAGAAATTACCAGAAAGGAAGATGCGTGGAACGGGTATTGAAGGGTAAGGCTTTAGTGCCTGGAATTGCTGAGGGGATAGCTGTTGTCTCGAACCAACCCATTAGCTTTTGGGGAGGCGTGGACCCGTTGACAGGAGATATCATTGATCGACGCCATGAGCGATACGGAATTAATATCACTGGCAAAATATTTGTGTTTCCCGTTGGGAAAGGTTCCAGTACAAGCAGTGCAGTTCTGATGGAAGGCATCCGGAATGGCACTGCTCCAGCAGGAATCGTCATGAAAAAAATCGATCCTATACTAGCGCTTGGGGCTATCGTTTCAGAGGAGATGTATCAGCAATCCTTGCCTATCATTCTTCTTGATGAAACCGACTTCGATGCCATTTATGAAGCGGATTATCTAAAGATACAACTAGATGCCGTAATTCTATTGAGTAGGGATACAACAAACGGTAGCATATGAACCCCGATGTTGTTGTTATTGGCGAAGGTATTGTTGGTACATCATGTGCTTATCATCTCGCTCAATCCGGGCTAAAGGTCTATCTGGTGGAAAAAGGTCCAATTGGTTCTGGAGCGTCACGAGCGGGAATGAGTCATATGGTTAACTGGGAAGAACCAGAAATCCACCTTGAGCTTACACGGCAGAGTAATCTGCTATATGAAGAGTTAAGCCAAACTCTGCCTACCCGTATAGAATACAGGCATACGGGCAGTATTGTCATTGTTGAAACTTCTGAAAAGATGGACGGCATGCAAAAGACTGTGGAGCGGTTGCAAGCTTGGGGTCTTCGATGCCGGATGCTTTCATCACAAAATTTACTTGAGTTAGAACTAAATATCACTATGAAAATTTGCTAGGAGGAACAGAATGCGAATTTCTAAGGTAATACAAGCGGTCGACGCACATGCTGGTGGTGAGCCTGGACGGGTGATCGTGGGTGGTGTTGCAGATGTTCCTGGCAATAACATGTATGAGAAAATGGTTTACCTGCGTGATAAGGCTGATTGGCTGCGGAAAGTTATGCTGCGAGAGCCGCGTGGTAATCCGGTGACCTGTTGCAACATCTTGCTACCACCCACTCGGCCAGAGGCTGCTGCTGGATATGTGATTATGGAACAGGTTGAATATCCGGGTATGTCTGGTACAAACACCATTTGCGTAGCAACAGTTTTATTGGAAACTGGAATTCTACCAATGGTTGAACCGGTCACTGAATTCATGCTGGAAGCCCCAGCTGGTTTAGTTAGCATACGTGCAGAATGCGCGAATGGAAAGGTGAAACAGGTCACATTCAGGAATGTGCCGGCCTTCGCTGTATACCTGGATGAGACTATCGAGGTTCCTCACTTAGGGAAAGTTAAGGTAGATGTAGCCTATGGAGGGATGTTCTATGTGATTGCTGATGCTGCTCAATTCGGCCTCACTATCCGACCGGATGAAGGCGGTGATATTGTGCGGATTGGAGAAATGATCAAAGCTGCTGCACAGATACAACTCCCCGTTGTCCATCCGGAACAACCGGGATTTGAGGGTATTACTATATCCCAATTATCCGCACCCCCAACCGCAGTTGGAGCTCATTGTAAAAATGCTGTGATAGTCTCCACTGGAAAATTGGATTGGGAGAAACCTTCTACATGGAAGGGGATCATAGACCGTTCTCCTTGTGGTACTGGCACTTGCGCGAAGATGGCTATACTCTATGCCAAGGGTCAGTTAAAACTAAATCAAGATTTCTGTCATGAAGGTATTTTAGGCACCATCTTTACGGGTCGCCTTCATGAAGAAACACAGGTGGGTCCAAACAAAGCTGTAGTACCCACAATCAGTGGTCAGGCCTGGATTACGGGAATTGCTAGTTATATGATAGATGCGGAGGATCCCTTTCCTGAGGGCTACACAATGGGCGATATCTGGGGATAAAGTGATAGACATAATCCTTTCTAAGAGCAATATAATAATCTCGAAACAGATTGAAACAACAATCCAATATCTGTGTTGGGAAATTAGAGTCAGCGTGGAGGCACAGCATGGATGTTTTCTCCTTCGATCTCTTGTACCAAGAGCACCAGCGCATTCTTGCGCAATCTAAAAAGGAAGGAGTTGTTCTACGCTTGCTGGGCGCGCTGGCCTTTGAGTTGCGTTGCCGGGAATATGCCGACCTGCGCGTCGCCATGGGTAGGACCCTCTCTGACCTGGACTACCTGGGCTTGACGAAGCAATGGGATGAAGTGGTTAAGTTAATCACAAGTCTTGGGTATTCTTTCGATGAGCGCCGTGCCATGCTGCATGGACATGAACGACTGATCTTCTTCCACCCAGACGGTTTGCGGATAGATGTTTTTTTCGACCATTTGGACATGTGCCATACGATTGATTTGCGCGAGCGCCTCGCCGTCCACGACCAGACCATTCCTCTGTCTGATCTACTGCTCGAAAAACTCCAAATCGTACAAATCACCGAAAAGGATATCATCGATATTATCATCCTGTTCCTGGCCCATCCCGTGACAGAGAATGAAAGCGGGATCAATGCCGAATACATTGCCGGAAGAATGGCCTGGGATTGGGGCTTCTATCACACCTCCCTGACGAATCTACGCCTGGTAAGGGATCAACATCTCCCCAGATTCGATCTACTCAGGGAATCTCAACATACCTTGGTGCGGGCGCGCATTGAGGAGATGCTGCAAGCCATTGAGCGAGTGCCCAAGACAGTGAAGTGGAAGCTGCGCTCCAAAGTAGGTACATCGGTGAAATGGTACAAGGATGTTGGTGATCTGGTCAGATAATCCGAATGTAAACCTGGAGGAATCTCGATGATTCGGTTAGGAAAAGAAAAGGCAACTTATGATTTCGGCCCGCAGAATGAGCCGGCGATCTGCGTGGATCCAGGCGTAACCATCGTCTTCGAGACGTTGGATGCTTTGGATGACCAAATTCACTCAGACGATGATTCGGCTAACAAAGTCGATCTGGGGCACGTCAACGCCGCCACCGGTCCGGTTTATATTAATGGAGCAAACCCCGGCGATACTCTTGTGGCTGAAATCCTGGAGATCAAACCGTGGGATTGGGGGGCTGCCCTGATCATCCCAGGGTTCGGCTTTTTACAGGATTCGATCCCTGGGCCATACACTAAAATTTTTAAAATCGAAGATGGCGAGTGGATGCGCTATGGTGATAAGCTGCGTATCCCGCTCCAGCCGATGATCGGCACGATCGGAGTTGCACCTGAAGAGCCGATCACCACACTCAGCTCCGGGACGCATGGTGGCAATCTGGATACCACCGACATCAAAGCTGGCACTAAAGTTTACCTTCCGGTGCTGGTTGATGGCGCCCTGTTCGGGGTTGGCGACGTACACGCTGCGATGGGGGATGGTGAGGTATGTGGTACCGGGATCGAATGCGGTGCGGAAGTTACTATACGCCTGGATCTGATCAAAGGCGCATCTATCCCGCGCCCGCGGCTCGAGACTGCTCAGGAGATAATGAGTGTGGCGTCAGCAGAAGGACTTGACTTAGCAATTAAAACCGCTTTGGGTGACATGGTCAATTGGCTGCAGTCAGAAAAAGGGTTGAGCGCTGAGGAAGCCTACGTGCTGGTCAGCCTAGCTGGCGACGTGCGCATCGGGCAGATCGTCGATCCAGCAGTGACAGTGCGAATCGCTCTCCCCAAGGAGGTTTTTGCTGCATAGATTGCGTATCTAAATTGTTATAAAGACGAATGGCAGGTTGGGCAGGAAAGGAGGTTTTACAGGTTTCTCGGGGAGTCCTGTTATATCTTTCGGACAGGGTTTCAGAGAACATGAAAAAAAAGAATAACTTTACCAAAAATCCTTCATAATCGTTTTCTGTTTCTAACTAACAACAAAAAAAGGAGAGTGGTCCATGTCTGAATCCGTTCCTGAAATAACGCCCGCAACTCGTGCAGCCAGTGGCGAGCAAGGTGTTTTCCGGCGAACTGCATCCGGCCTGACACGTGAAATTTCGGGTATCGAGCATTGGATATACAATGTCTTTACACTTTTGGTGCTTACTGGAGCTGCCTTCTTTTATGTTTGGGCGCCAGGTCAATTTCCAGCTACCAACCCGATCTTGGGGGTTGTCGTAGCAGGTGTGGCGCTCATTCCGATCTTCATGGCGTATTCTCTGATAGCTTCCGCCATGCCGCGTAGTGGTGGAGATTACATCTTCCAGAGTCGGGTGCTGCATCCATCGATTGGTTTTATGGCGATGATGGCACAGGTCATGTGGCTGTGGTACTGGCTTGAATTGACCGGGTTCTGGATTGCCGCTATGGTACTCTCGCCCACGTTCTCCCTGTTGGGAGTATACATGAATAGCGCTGCCCTACTCAGTCTGGGTACGTGGTTTTCTGGCAGTAGCGGTATCCTCCTGACTGCGTTGATCACCAACATCTTTGTGGCACTGGTTTTCCTGCCCGGTCTCAAGAATTACCTGCGCTGGCAGTGGTTCCTCTTCGCAGCAGTGGTGGTTGCTTTGTTGGTTATGACTTTCACGCTTTTGACCACATCAAACGCTGAATTCATCGCCAACTTTAACGCCTTCATGATCAAGTTCGATCCCGCCCAGACAAACTACTACCAGTTTGTAATAGATACTGCTAACGCCAATGGTTTCAATCCAACTGCTGGTGGTGGAATCTTTGGCATTATAGGCGTGGTTGCAATTGCATGGTTCAACCTGTTGTGCGCCAACTGGTCGATGGTCAATTTGGGTGAGATCAAACACGGCAACAGCTATTCCAAAGTCAACCGCATCCAGCAGGCTTCTGTAGCCTTCGGCGTCCTGGTGATGGGTGGAACGATGGCTCTGCTTTTCCACGTACTGGGTCGTGACTTCACCCTGGCGCTCGGTTATACCTGGTTCAACGACTTAATAGCATTCCCGGTCGCGCCGTTTACTAGCGTACTCGTCCCGATAATGGGTGGAGGCGCAATCGTCGTGATTCTTATCTTGTTTGGCTTCCTGTGCCAGGCCTTCCAGCAGAGTCTCAACTGCCTGGTGGGCGGCACGCGCCTGATAGTGGCTATGAGTATGGACCGCCTGCTTCCAGATGGTCTGGGAAAGATCAGCCGCCGCTTCCGCGGATCGCCGGTCAACGCCATCATATTCCTGATTCTTGGTGCGGAAGTGTTGGCGTTCATATTGTGGTTCGTGCCCAATCTGGAAACCTATGCGCTTTCCACCTCGATGACCACCGCACTTTACGCCGGATTAAGCTGTCTTGCGGCGGCTCTGTTCCCATACAGAGCTAAAGCGATCTACAATTCATCTCCGATCACAAAGTACAAGCTAGGTGGTTTACCCCTGATTACTGTGGTTGGAGTCCTTGGCTTCGTGGAATGCCTAATCGTAATCGGCTTCTACCTGTTCGAGAAGAATCTTGGCCTGGCCTCGTCCCCCGGTTTGATCGGTATGCTGGCAGTCTATGTACTTACATTCGTGTGGTTCTGGGCGACACGCGCCCAAAATAAGAGAAAGGGCATCGACGTTGATTTGAATTTCAAAACCATTCCGCCCGAATAAAGCGGATTTGACCCTTACCATTTCACGCTATCTTCAGCAGTTCGCCTGCCTGGCGAACTGCTGAAGGTTACCGAATCTATTAATGACCTATTTGAAAAAACGTTTTTCATCCGGTTTTTTGGATAGCCGTTAAAGGAAATATATAAAAGACAATTGAGTTGAAACGGATTTGAGGGAAGCTATGCGCTGGTTACGAAAAGATAAACCCGAGCCATCTAAAAAATTTACCAGGATTTTTTTTGCGACCGATATTCATGGCTCAGAGCCTTGTTTTCTAAAGTTTCTTAATGCTGCCAGCTTTTACAAAGCTGATGTGCTAGTGCTCGGTGGTGATATTACAGGTAAGCAGCTCGTTGCCATCGAGCATCTTGAAGGTTGTTGGCGTTCCTTCCTTTTTGGCCAGGAGTGGATAGCTCGCAGCCCGGAAGAGCTGGCTCGTTTGGAAGCTAACATCCGTTCCAACGGCTATTACCCAGTCATACTCTCGTCGGAAGAGATGGCGGAACTCGAGGTCGACCAGGCTAAAGTGGATCGCCTTTTCTTAAAATTGATGATCGAAACAGTCTCGCGATGGGTGAAAATCGCTGAAGAGCGATTGCATGGCTTGCCGGTGAAATGTTTCATCTCACCTGGAAATGACGATCATTTCGAATTGGACCATATCTTAAGCAATTCAAAAGTGGTGCTTTACCCGGAAGGTCAAATTGTCGATTTGGATGGCACCCACACAATGGCATCCTGCGGTTATGCCAATATGACCCCCTGGCATTGTCCGCGCGACATCGAGGAAGATGAGCTGCGTACCCGGTTGGAGCAGATCCTGTCTGGCCTAGACGATCCATCGCACTGCGTCTTTAACTTCCATGCCCCACCATATGATAGCGGCCTAGATACCGCTGCGGAGCTAGACGCGGATTTAAAACCCCTGGTGAGTGGCGGGCAGGAACATTTGATCCCTGTCGGCAGCCGGGCGGTGAGAGAAATGGTCGAAAAATACCACCCGCTCGTTGGACTGCATGGTCATATACATGAGAGCCGTGGGGTAGCCGAGGTGGGCCGCACGGTATGCCTCAATCCGGGCAGCGAATATTCTGAAGGCATCTTGCGTGGCGCGCTGGTCAATATCGCTAACGGTAAGCTGCTCAGCTACCAGTTTGTTTCAGGATAGAGAAATTCCCAGAGGAGTAAAAACCATCTCCGAAAATATGATCAGATCCAGTAAGGTGCAAATATTCCATCCATTCAGAATGCACAAAAAAATCTCATTAACCCAAAAGTAATACCTAAGAAATTCTATGGATGAGTGAAGTAACCAGGACAGGTTTCTTGATCAGGGGAACAAAAGAGAAAAGTGAAGGCGATGTTTTTCATAGACATCATTTGCATCAAATCCACTTTTGGACAGGTTTGCGGATCGCCTTTCCTTGCTTCATACCGTTGATTTATGATCCTGCTGCAACCGGCTGCAATGCCAGTAACACGGTATGGAAAATAAGGACATCTTGGACATCTATACCCCCACAGGTGGGGATATTAATGATATCAAACCACCATATGTGGGTAGTGGACTCTATAGACAACCGATCAGCATCAATCGCACTGAAGAAGTCGCGGGTTCGAATTCCGCCAGGTCCACTGGAATACCCACAGGGATGGGGTATTTTGCTTAACCTTGCCTATATACGGGGGTAAGGGTTGGTGTTGGGGATAAAAACTAAAATCGTCGTCAACGTATATTTGAAGAGTTGAATCAACGTTTATATCCAGACTTGGATTTCTTAATTCTTAGTCAATTGGATGACGGATCAAGTCTTCCGTAAAGAGGAGTTCTAACGAAAAACCGCTGAAGATTGATTTCCGTTTTTGAGTGTAATGATGACCACACTGAAAGTCTCATTCCTTATTTCAGTGGTGATCAGTACGTACCATTGGACGGGCTCTAATTCCATCAAATTCACAATATATAAGGCTTTATTTGGACTATAATCACCATATTAACCCTATACTGTCCAGCCCAATCGAGAGGATTTCCCGACACTCAATTTTGTTCCCCTTTTGCTAGGGCTACCATTTAGGCCCGAGTTTCTATCCAAAAGGGGTTCAATGGTTGATCTTCTTAGAACAAAGCTATTTATTCCCCCACCTCGGCCTAAAGTTGTCCTGCGCCCGCGCCTGATCGAGCGGCTGAACGAGGGCATGCAATGTAAACTAACCCTCATCTCTGCCCCCGCCGGGTTTGGCAAGACCACATTGGTCAGCGAATGGATAGCCAGTTGTGGGCGACCGGTTGCATGGCTATCACTGGACGAAGGTGATAACGAGCCTGCACGTTTTCTTACTTATCTTATCGCAGCTTTGCAGACAATTGCGTCAGATATTGGAGCAGGGGTGTTACCTATGCTCCAATCCCCTCAGCCACCATCCTCTGAATCGATCCTGACGGCCCTGCTCAATGAAATTGTGACCATCTCGGATTCATTCTTGCTTGTGCTTGATGACTTCCATGTGATTGATGCCAAACCGGTTGAGAATGCCCTCGTCTTTCTGATCGAGCACCTACCGCCGCAAATGCACCTGGTCATCGCCACACGAGAGGATCCACCTTTACCCCTGGCTCGGTACCGCGCTCAGGGCCAGCTGACCGAGCTGCGCACTGCTGACCTACGCTTCACCCCCTCCGAAGCCGCTGAATTACTGAACCAAGTGATGAACCTGAATCTCTCGGTAGAAGATATCACTGCTCTGGAGACTCGCACAGAAGGCTGGATTGCCGGCCTGCAAATGGCCGCGATTTCTATGCGGGGACTCACAGATACCTCCAGTTTTATTCAATCCTTCACCGGCAGCCACCATTTCGTGTTGGATTACCTGATTGAAGAAGTCCTGCATCAGCAGCCCGAAGACATTCAGACTTTTCTGCTGCGAACATCCATCCTCGACCGCATGTGCGGCTCCCTTTGTGATGCTGTTCTACTTGACCCCTCCGTTCCCGGACAGGAAACCCTGGAATATCTGGAGCGCACCAACCTGTTCATTGTCCCATTGGACAACGAGCGGCGCTGGTATCGCTATCACCATCTTTTTGCAGAATTGCTGCAGCAGCGGTTGCAGCAAAGCGCATCTTCAGGGAATGAAGAGGGAGGTGTGGCCGAATATCACATCCGTGCCAGCCGGTGGTATGAAGACAATGGCTTGGAGATTGAAGCTTTTCAGCATGCGGTTGCGGCCAACGATATTGACCGCGCCGAGCGGATAATTCAAGGAAAAGGCATCCCTCTGCACTTTCGTGGTGCGGTGACCGCTATACTGGCCTGGCTGGCGTCGTTGCCGAAGACGGTACTGGACGCCAGGCCCTCGTTGTGTGTGAGGTATGCCACGTTGTCGCTTGTTGCCGGACAAACGACTGGCGTAGAAGAGAAACTACAATGGGCTGAGGTAGCTTTAGCTACCGCCCTGCAAGGAGCCGAACCAGACGACAAGACCCGTGACCTGATTGGGCAAATTGCAGCCTCCAGGGCCACGCTTGCGCTCACCCGTTACCAGCCAGAAGCCATGATCACCCAGGCGCGCCGTGCCCTGGAGTATCTGCCCCCCGACAGCCTGTTTTCTCGCATTAGAGCTATCTGGACACTTGGGTTTGCTTACCAGGTACAGGGGGACCGTGCCGCGGCCGGTCAGGCCTATACCGAAGCCATTGCTATAAGCCAGGCGTCCGGGAATATCCGTATGACTATAGTGGCTACAATTAGCTTGGGCGCAATACAGGAACTTGAAAATCACCTTTATCAGGCGGCCGAGACCTTTCGGAGAGGCCTGCAACTAGCAGGTGATCATCCGCAGCCGTTTGAAAACGAAGCCCATCTTGGTCTGGCCCGCATATTTTACGAATGGAACAACCTGGAGGCCGCTGAGCAGTACGGGCAACAGGGCTTACAACTAGCGAAACAGTATGACCGCGTGATTGACAGATATATTCTCTCTGAGGTGTTTCTCGCCCGCCTGCAACTAGCTCGGGGGGATGTAGCCGGCGCAGCGAGCATGTTATCAAAGACGGAGCAAACAGCGCGTCAAAATAACTTTACCTTGCGTCTGCCAGAGATTGCCGCCGCCCAGGTGCAGATCATGCTTAAGCAAGCCAACCTGCCCGATGCTGCCGAACTTGCCCAACGGTTTGAACTCCCGCTCAGTCAGGCCCGCGTGCTTTTGGCACGGGGCGACTCCTCCGCTGCGATCGCTGTGTTGGAGGCATACTATCAGCAGGTGGAAGCGAAGAATTGGCAGGATGAACGGCTCAAGGTGATGGTCCTCCAGGCGATCGCGCTCTGTGCTCATGGAGAAAAGGAGAAATCGGCGGAACTGCTGGATGAGGCGCTGGTGCTGGCCGAGCCAGGTGGCTTCATTCGTCTCTTTGTGGACGTAGGTGCCCCAATGGCTCAATTATTGCGCGAAGCGGCTTCTCGTGGGGTTATGCCAGACTATATCGGTAAGCTGCTTTCTGCATTTGATGCTGAGAAGCGGAAAGGTGAAGGTAAACTAAATCTTCGCCATGCCCAGCCCCTGATCGAGCCATTGAGCCAGCGCGAGTTAAAAATACTTCAACTCATTGCCCAGGGACTATCGAATCGAGAGATTGGCGAGAGGCTTTTCCTGGCCTTGAGTACAGTGAAGGGGTACAACCAGAAAATCTATGACA
>JBAPSY010000046.1:0-18527 GCA_049281855.1 Anaerolineales bacterium | reverse complement strand
ATGAGCAAACCAACCGTTGCTGTATACAAATTCTCATCCTGTGATGGCTGCCAGCTCTCCATATTGAATCTGGAGGACGAGTTGTTGGACCTGGTGGGCGTTGTTGAGATTGCTTTTTTTCTGGAGGCGCGCCGCCGTACCCTTCCTGGACCTTATGATATCGCCCTGGTCGAAGGGTCGGTTACCACTCCCCATGAAGTGGAACGTATCCAGGAAATCCGCAAGCAAGCAAAAACCTTGGTGGCTCTTGGAACCTGTGCAACTGCTGGAGGAATTCAAGCCTTACGCAATTCCACGAACCTGGATGATCTGGCATTAACTGTTTACGAACATCCGGAATATCTACATGCATTACCGACATCAACTCCTATCACTGAGCATGTCAAGGTCGACTTTGAGCTGTGGGGCTGCCCGGTAAACAAATATCAGACAGTAGAGGTAATCCAGGCTTTGCTGGAAAAGCGTCGACCCAACCTCCCCACTCACAGCATCTGCCTGGACTGCAAACAGAAGGGCATTGTTTGTGTAATGGTTGCACATGGCTTACCCTGCCTGGGACCAGGCACACGCACCGGTTGCGGCGTCCTCTGCCCATCCAATGGTCGCGGCTGCTATGGTTGCTTTGGTCCCGCCCCTAATGTGGATATGAAGACTGTCGTGTCAGCCATGAACTTTGTTGAGCATTATCCAGGAGAGGTACGAGGCTTGCTTACCCATATCAGTAATTATGCACCTGCTTTTCGCCAGGCAACACAGATACCAGGAGTCACATCCTACCAGATTAGAGGAGAGCAGAAATGAACCAGGATATCCATATCCCCGCTTTGGCACGCGTGGAAGGCGAGGGGGCGCTAACCATCCGTCTTAAGGATGGAGCAATAAATGAAATTCTCCTCAACATCTACGAGCCGCCACGCTTTTTCGAAGGCTTCCTGCATGGTCGTTATTTCCAGGATGTACCCGATATAACCGCTCGAATCTGCGGGATTTGCCCGGTGGCATATCAGATGAGCTCAGTGCAAGCCCTGGAATCTGCCCTTCAGGTGACCATTTCCCCAGAAGTACGGTTGCTACGCCAGCTCCTCTACTGTGCAGAGTATATCGAAAGCCATGCCCTGCATATCTACCTGCTGCAAGCCCCCGATTTGGTAGGTTATGAGAGTGCCATTAGCCTGGCAGCAGATGCCCCGGAGCTCGTAAAACAGGGGCTGCGGATGAAAAAGATTGGCAACGACCTGCTTAAAACCATCGGCGGGCGTTCCGTCCATCCCGTCAATACCTGTGTGGGTGGGTTTTATCGCTGGCCAGCAGTGGATGCCATTCACGCATTGGTACCTGAGCTGGAATGGGCCCGACAGGCATCCATTGACACCGTAAAATGGGCTGCCACCTTGAATTACCCCGACTTCGAGCAAGACTATGAATTTGTCGCCCTCAACCGCATTGATGAATACGCCATTTATGATGGCAATATCCTCTCATCAAAAGGGAAGATGATTAGCCCAGCAGAATTTGAAAAACACTATCTTGAGACTCACGTTGAACGATCCAATGCACTACACAGCCACACCGTGGAGAATGGCACGTATTTCGTCGGACCCCTGGCGCGTCTGAATCTTAATTATAAAAAATTACGACCAATTGCCCGTGCGTCAGCCAGGGAAATCGGGCTAAAGCTCCCCATACGCAACCCGTACAAAGGTTTACTTGCCCGCGCAATCGAACTGGTGCATTCCTGTGACCTGGCGATAGAGCTTGCCAATACATATCAGCCTCAAGGTCCCAGCTTTAAGGAAATTAAGGTTCTTCCCGGCGAGGGTTGTGGGGTCTCTGAGGCACCGCGTGGTTTGCTATACCACCGCTATATCGTGGATGAGCAGGGATTGATCCGCTTTGCCAGGATCACTCCACCCACAGCACAAAACTTCGCCCAGATGGAATCTGACCTGTGGGCGCTGGCACCCAGGGTGATCAACCAGCCACAGGAAGAGGCGTCGCTAACTTGCGAGCACCTGCTGCGCTCTTATGACCCGTGCATCTCTTGCGCCACACACTTCTTGAAATTAAAAATCGATCGAGAATGAACAACCCTAACGATAGTGCCAGAGTTTTTATCCCTGGCACTATCAAGATTATTGGCATCGGTCAAAGCTTGCGTGGGGATGATGCAGCCGGATTGGCGGCTGTCTGCCTATGGCAGGAGACCTACCATGTTACGCAACCAAACGTGCAAGTGGAGTTAGCTGAGCTGCCCGGCATCGGGTTGCTCAGCCTGTTAGAAGGTGCTTCGGTTGCCATATTGGTCGACGCAGTGCACAGTGGTTCCAGAGTTGGAACCGTTCATGTATTAGCCGAAAATCAGTTTGAGATTTTTATTGACGGGGCTGGATCAGCCCATGGGTGGGGAGTGGCAGAAACGCTCTCCCTCGGTCGGAAGCTTAAGCCATCTGCAGTCCCCGAGCAACTGATCCTGATCGGAATTGAAGCTGGTCAGTTGAACTTGGGGGAAGCGCTCAGCCCGGAGGTGGAATCAGCATTACCCGAGGTCGCCCGCTTGATCGAGCACTATGTGAGCATTGACCCGCTTAACCATTAAAGTCATTCCACATCCCCTCGTATCTCCCCCACATAACCCAATTCCGCCAGTACACCCAGCACTTTCTCGATTGCCCCCGGTTTAACCGCTATGGTTGTCTGTCCTAAGGGCTCTCCCAAAAAGCGGCTCGCACGTGATTTACGCAAGGCTTGCAAGATATCCTCCGAGGCAACCCTCAAGACCACCATCTTTTCCATGCGGACCTCACTGCCCTGTTTATCCCAGCGCTCCAAGGCTTTTATCAGGCTGGGTGGGACTGCTCTGGCATACCGGTTGAGTATCGAAAGTAGCTGGCTCACTGTCAACCCTTGTTGCCGGGCTCGTGAAAGTGAAGCCGAGCTAATTCGATATTGGTACTCATCTTGAGTTTCCTTCTCCCATTCACAAAAGCGAGCCAGCTGATAACGCACCCGGCGTGGAGCCAACCGCCTTGCGCTTAGCCGGGCATCAGAACGGGCCACCAATGGCTCCTCTTCCAAGGGTAATCCTTTGGGAGATTCACCTTGCAGCAATGCCTTCGACCAGCTGGAAAGACGGAAGGCGGTCACCTCCTGCTCTGATTCCGGGCGAGCCAGGTCCAGCACCCCCATCCAGTGTAGCGGACCAGTAACGATATAGCGGATCAGCAGTCCATCCACCTCGTCCCAATGATCAAAACCACGCAAATATTCCTCACTGGTTTTATGGCGAATGAACCAGGAATCATAATCACCAGCAGGTCGTTGGAAATCTGGACTGCGCTGTTTGATCGCAGAAATGAATGAACCCATGCTCCACCATGTTTTTGCAGGGTTGCTGGATAGGAAACCCAATATTGCCTGGCGTGCACGCAATGGATCATTCACCCAATTGCCTTCAATGGATAAATCGGGTAACAAGTGTAGCTCATTGATCTGGGTGCTCTGTTTCCACGCCAGGAAAAGCTGGACCAAGGCATCCCCGCGTTTCGCCTCCAGAAATATACGCACTGGTTCAGGAGACGGTAAGCCAGCCTCATCGAGCAGTCCGGCGGCAGTCAAAATGGACTTCATGAATGAGTTCGTTAGTTCCTCGCCAGTTGGGGTGATAAATGAATCCGGTAGGGAGATGCCCATGCGTAAGGCTGCTAAAAGGGTACAGGTATGATCCAGGATATGGTCATTGGCCGGAAAAACCTGGGCGTATTCCGCTGCTGATGCCTGCCGCCCCATCAAGTGTGTATCCGTTCCCGCCGCCTGAGGAATCAGTGCCAATAAATCGTCAGGAATATAGGCAAATTCTTCAGGTCCAGCGGGGGTATCAAAAAATGCCCTTGCTAAAAGGGCGCGGTACCACAACGCTTCAACTGCGGAGATTGGATTTTTATATGGGCGCTCGCGATCACGCTTCGCTGGGCCCATCTCACGTACCTCCCCGTAAGTGCGGGTATATTGTGCCCATGGAAGCCTGCCTGTGTGTCGGGTGAGATCTTCCAAAGCAATCTTTGCTTCCGGTGCCAGGCTGGAGATCATATCATTCACAGTGGACATGTTTAAAAGAAACCTAGAGAGACGGAGTATGGCCAAGTGGCTATCCTGCTCATCCAGCTCAACCCCCCACAGCTCAGCGACGATGCGCAAATGCCCCAGGTCTCGACCCTGCAAGCTTTCTATTAAATCAGGCATAGTCAAAGATCAACCGGTTTAAGTAATGATTTCCAACGCCCCAGGAACAACTTCAACCGTCACATTCCGGACGTCCGTCCCAAAACCCGAGATAACTTCGCCGTCCGCATGGATGGTCATGGGTCTTTCCGAATGAAGCTGAAGCTTGTGTAACTGACCCAGCCTGACCTGCTTGAAACGCCCGTGCGTGCCTTTCATCACTTCCGGGATCATGCGTAGCATCATCAATCTGGAAACGTGGCAGATGGAGGCGTAATTTAAGATCCCATCCGTAATATCCGCACCCGGTGCAACCAGAAACCCGCCACCTTCACGCGGCCCATTACATACCACCAGCATGATTGTCTCGTCATCCCAGGTCTCTCCATCCGTCACAATGTGCATCCGGGGGGCTTCGTGGTTGAGGGCAATGGTTTGAAGGACTGCTACCAGATACATCATAAAACCGCGTATATGTGTAAGGCGGTGTGTACGGATGGTCACCGTGGCATCAAAACCCATACCAAAGGTATTATTAAAGTACTCATGCTCACCCCAGCCGATATCGAACACACCCAGGTCAATACGCTTGGGTTGACCAGTATAAATTTGTTTGAGGGCTTCCGCTGGATTACCATGAATACCAACCGAATGCGCAAAATCATTTCCAGAACCCAATGGAACAATGCCCAAACGCGGTCGGGCTTCAGGAGGAACTTGCATGAGGCCATTGATCACTTCATGAACAGTGCCATCACCTCCTGTAGCAATCACCAGGGTATAACCTGCTTCAGCTGCTTGACGAGCTAAAATCGTCGCATGGGTCGGGTAAACAGTCCCTGCCCAATCTGCTCCGCCAAATTTTTCCACCAGGGGTCGAAGATCAGCAATCGTCCGCCAGGCGCGACCCATATCTGCGTTCGGGTTAACCAGGAACTTCGTTTTATGTACAGTCATGAGCCACTCCCATAAAATAATTGGCTGTCTGGAACCATCATCATTCGTTAAGGTACGGTATAGGACGCTCGCAAATTATTCTGAGGATCATATAGTGAGACAGATTTACCCGGTCTCCAAATTGGGGAGGTCAATCCCCAGAATAAATCATCCACATTATTCTCCCCAGTACGTGTATTCAGGTTTATCTTGCTATCTTTATAAAGCGTGAGTTGGGGGAAGTTGTAAATATTCCCCACCCCGTCCTCAAGTCGCCAACCCGCCAGCGAAAGCTCACCGCCTCCGGTGCGAAGCAACACTACGCGTTCGTTTACCAAGACTCCCGCACCAATCACTGTATCGATGACTACCTCCGGTTCTTGACCGATCTGGGTCGGCGTAGCGGTTTGGGTGGGTCCATGGGTGGATGTCGCTGATGGACGTAGAGTAGGTGAGGCGACGATAGTAGGTGGAATTGAAGTGGATGTGGCTTTTGGTAACGGTGCGGTTGGAATATAAATGATTTGACCAACATTCAGGCTGTCTGGGTCGGTCAATCCATTTACCGTCATTATATCTGTGACGCTTACATTAAACTGGACTGCCAGCGCTCCGAGAATATCCCCCTCCTTTACGCGATACGTGAGCAATTCTAGCGTGGGGACTGCTTGGAGCGTTCCTGAGATAGGAGTACTGTCTTCAATAAACGGAATATCACCTGATCCAGAATTATTTTCCATGAGTGGCAGGGTCACAGATTGCGTCGGAGTGACGAGGATGACTACCGGTGTACTATCCGCGAATAAAGGTGGATGATTTCGCTCCCACAACTGTAGCACTACGATCACAGTTATCGCTGAAATGATAATGTTGAGCAGCACAATATAAAAAAGGCGCTTGACTTGCTTCATTCAATATTCACCTTCGAAATCATAGCATAAGCCCGCATTTGGCACAATACCCGACCCGTATGATAGAATTTTTGCGTTCTTAATTATTAAATTACAAACTCGTAACCCAACAGGAGAATTTTATGCAACCAGAGTTGATCCGTGATTTGTTGAATTTCATCCTACGTGCCAAGCAGGCAACCTATGTGGGTGGTGGGAGGAAGCTGTTACCGTACCGATTGGGTTCACATGATTTGCAGTTTTTTGAGGATAATTGGGCATACCACGATAGTTACTTCGGAGAAAGTGACTTCATCGGTGAAGAGCTCGTATATTACCAGGGCAAGGTAGTATGGGGTATGAACTACTTTGGGCGGATCATTCGCCCAGAAAGGATCACCTCTGCTGAGGCAGGCGTAATAATACAGCAAAGCCTCTCAATAATGTACCAGTCTGGTCGATTCTTAGGCGGTTTTAAACATTCCATTGGTGAATTCAATTATACAGATACAAACAAAGGTGACCCATTGTATTTTACAGGTGAGGAATGGATCGAGCATCATGGAGAGATTGTCTATGCGCTCGTATACCATGGTGGGCTTATAGAATGAGGGTTCATATTCAAGGCTGTCGCTACTTCCCACTCTCCACCGGATATCCTGCCTGGACCCAAGCATTAAAACCTCCAAGAATGGGGGTCACATTAGAAAAGCCATGATCAATTAATATGAGCGCCGCACGGGCACTTGATTCTTCCACTGGTCAGGTGCAGTATGGAATGATCCAGCTTGACGGGTTTAGTTCGCTCAATCGATTGTCCAGGTCACCAACCGGAATGAGCAGCGCCCCCGGTATGTGAGACACATTAAATGAGCTGCTATCACGCACATCAAGGAACACTGCCGTTCCAGCATCGAAGGCAAACTTGGCGTCCACCAACGAGACGCGCTTCACCCCTTCCACAGAGGCAGGGGTCGGCGTCATCACGGGTGCTGCAGGTTTATTCAAAATAACCCAAAGCAAGCCTACCAAAATAAGCAATACACCACCCCCAATAAACATCCATGGAATTGGATTCTTGCGATTGTCAATCATCGAAGACACCTTTCGTTTTGATATCGATTTAGCTTGGTAAGTCGCTATTTTACCCTTGATTTTGAGGATTTATAACATTTAGACAGCCCACGTGGCATTAAAGGTCGGTTTCCATTCTAATTTTATCCAATTTTCTATCCGAAAATTGTCTTGGCTAAATCCCAATTATTCCCAATTATTTCAAATGCTATAAAGATTAATAATATTAAAATAGATATAACTATAGTTCACCAATATTTAACGGAGGGGATATCTGTCCAAAGATGAATGTCCAACGAATTCCTAATCTGGAAGATCTATGGATTGTTACTCGTGTTTGGAAGATCGCCAACGGTGACAGGATGCCCAACTGCCATACCCATTGCCTAAGGATTTCTCTAAAAATCTTTACCCGCTTTCTATCTTATTCGATAACTGCATCCAAGTAGTGACAACAGGTCATGCCGGACCAATTGTGGAATGTTAGGTCTGCCACATGGAAAAACCTGATGAAGCTTTCTGGCATTTTGGTGGGGATGATTAAATCCCATTTACACGGGGGAATACACTGGGCGTGGATAGATTCCCACGCCCAGTCGATTTAAAGGAATAAGCGATAGTATTATTTATTCCACTCCTTCGGATTCATCTCCCTCATCTACCGCAACCTTGAAACCCCGCTTGGTTAATTGCGTCAGCAGCTCCGCAGGTGACTCATCCCATTGCCCCCACTTGCGTGAAATATGCTCCGTCCAGCTATAAGTATCGTAGTTAAATGTCTCCTCACGCCCACCTTCGAGACGGATTTTATATTTGCCTTTGCGATAATAATTTTGCGCCAGGTATCCCTCATCCATCTGCTTCATCGCTTCTTCGATCTCTGCATCACTCATTTGAGGGTACTCATCCTCAAAAAGATTAAAGCTTAATGGATAGCGCGGACGGGTGGGTGGGTTTTCTGCTGGGTATCCCACCACAAGCTGGACCAGGGGGAACACCCGTGGAGGTAATTTATATTTCCGGGCGATTTTATCGGCAATGTATGGCGCCGCCCCTAAAAAACAGCTGCCCATGCCGAAACTCTCTGCTGCAATGACCATGTTTTCCGCCATCAATGACGCATCCTGGATGCCAAAAAACAACATCGAGAGGTCATTGGTCACTTTCTGCCAGCCGCGCTTTTCCATGATCAGCTCCATGCGGTGGAGATCCACGCAGATCGTGAAGAGCAGGGGTGCCCCAAACGGTACGCCCTTCTTGCGAGTCAAAAGGACGCTCCCTAATTGAGATGCGAAGGGTGCCTGTTGCCCGGCACGCACCACTGCCTGTATCACTTCCTCCGATGGCATCTCATCGGTGTACTTGCGGATCGACTTGCGGTTCAACATGGTTTCAATGAGTGGGTTAGTTAACATTATTTATTTTTCCTCAGCCTATATTATAGCCAACGTTACTTAAATCGCTTTATCAATGCAGTGTTCTTACAAATTCAAGTTTTTCCACTTATTTACTTTACTAGAAGACCCAATTATACGAAGTAGAAAACACTTATCCATTAATCCGGAGTGGCATTGTTTCTAGCCTTGCTGGTTTTGACATTACCCTTTCGCACTGTGTTTGCAGCTAGTACTGGTAATACTGGACAGCCAAACCAATCCTGTCAGGCGCAACCATTCGCCCCGGGGAATTCTACCCGTGCACCTGGCTCGGCTTTTAACACCAGTGGGGTCGCAGGTACGGTCTATGCCGGAACGCAACCGCAGAATTCGAATAACCCGAAATCGGTCCCTCAATATGACCTAGCCTGCTTCCAAATATCACAACCATAAGGTTATTGATAGAGGCTATATTTAAAACTTTACCAGCCACGGCTAATTTATGTCGTGGCTGGTTTTTATCGCCAAATTTTCTACCTATTCATAGATCTTGTTAGTCAAACCACCCTTTTCGCGTGAAATACCAGGCCTCAACCAGGATAATCAGGACCATCAAAACAATCACTATGATGAACCCGGCGGGGGTCTTAGTACCTGGAACCCCACCAACATTCATACCAAGGAGGCCTGCGAGCAGACCGAGAGGCAGGGTAATGGTCGAGACAATTGTTAGAAGCCGAAGACGCTTCTCCACACGCTCATTCCCAACTGCTTGATAGTCGTTGTATAGATCTTTCACGCGATTCTCAAGACGGTAGACCCCACTTTGCATAATCTCTGTTTCTGATAACAGGTCTTGAATATACGCTTTCCGATGTGGATCCCGCAATATTTCATTATCACTAGCATTCAACCCGGAGATGCAATACAGTTGATTCTCGACCAAAGACACTAGGTTCTCCACCTGGGCGCGAAGACGCGAGAGATCGTTAATGCTCACTTTACCAGGATACTCGGCGAGAGTGTTTGACATAAGCAGAATCTGATCGCGAATGGCAACTTGTGCATCGACGTTCAGATCAGCAAACTGGTCAAGGATCATATAAATAATCTGTGGCAGGTGGAGCACTGGGAGCGGAGTCTCACCTGTCAGGCTATGGACGAGATCATCGAGCGCCTCCATCTCCCCATGGCGGACTGTCACCAACACGTGATCCTGCAGAAGGAGTGTGAGGTAAGATGGATCCGGCATCTCCCGGTTAAATGCAGCTGGAAACTCCATGAGGAGAGACTTGCCAAATGAGACTACTCCCGGGTCGTTGACTGAATCCAGGCAACGTGTCAGCTGTACTGGATGGAGGTCAAGGGGTGTTAGGAACTTGCGCAATTCCTCAGGGTCGTTATCCTGAACATCAAACCAGCTCTCTCCTGATTCCACGAGAGATGTTGGTAGATTGCCTGCGAGAACTGGTTGCTGATGTAATTTGCCTGCACTGAGCAGGTACCACATAACTTTCATACCATTGCCCTTTCGACTTCCCATGCATCAAAGGCAACAAAATCCGGCTGCTTTGGGCCAGGTTCATCCTGCGGAGAAAACAAGCTGCTCCGCAATTGCGGGACGATCATGATCAAACAATAGCCGGTTGTTATCAGCTTTCTAATACCAGCATACTCCTTAAGTGTAGCATTCCCATGGAATTAAAATACCCGGATATTCCGCTATTGATTAGTAAGTGATGCTTCGTCAGTGAAATTAGCCTACCAGTTCTGATGCACTAGCTTGCGTATATGGCGGTCATAAATGGAGCGCACCTGAGTCATTGTCTCATCGGATATGGGAGCAAAATCTACCGCAGTGAAGTTCTCATCCACTTGAGATGGACGCTTCGCCCCAGGGATGGCGCATGTTACCGCGTCGAACATCAAAATCCAGCGCAAGGCAAATTGCGCCATACTCATCCCTACCGGACAAATGGCTTTTAGTTCCTCAACCGCCTGTAAGCCCACCTCGTAATCCACCCCGGAGAAAGTCTCACCCCGATCAAATGCTTCACCGTGGCGGTTATAAGCCCGGTGGTCATCCGATTCGAAGCGTGAGTTATTGGTGAATTTGCCAGTTAGCATACCAGAAGCCAGCGGCACGCGTGCCAAGACTCCGACCTTACGCTTCTTGGCTTGTTCAAAAAACAGCTCAGACGGGCGTTGGCGGAACATGTTGAAGATGATTTGTACACTTTGCACGTTGGGATACTCAATTGCTTTGAGCGCCTCTTCTACCTTTTCCACACTCACGCCATAATAATGAACTTTCCCAGCCTTTACCAGATCATCCAATACCCCGAAGACCTCCGGCATGGAATAGACCTGGGTTGGCGGGCAGTGGAGCTGGAGCAAATCGATTGCTTCAGTCGACAGGTTCTTAAGGCTGTGTTCCACAAAGGCAGTGAGATTTCCACGGTTGTAGCCCTTAGCAACGTGCGGGTACAATCCCCGGCCGACTTTGGTGGCAATATAGATTTTCTCGCCATGTTGCTGACGTAATTTTGCAAGCAATCTTTCACTACGACCGCCTCCGTAGACATCGGCAGTGTCAAAAAAGTTTACCCCCAGCTCAATTGCCCGGTTTAATGCAGCAAATGACTCGCTATCATCCACCGATCCCCACGCGCCACCAATAGCCCAGGAACCAAAACCCAAGGCAGAAACCTTTAGTCCAGTTCGTCCTAATTCACGATATTGCATCGAAACACCTCCATATAATAAAAAACCGCTATATGTTGTTATCTTGATTAATGTGAGCCCAATTATATTTCCACGCTATTGGTTTTCAAAGGTTGTTATTATTAGAGTTCAGTGAATTATCGTGTAGCAGTTCTTAACACTTTATCCATTTGCCAACCATATTAAGCATAGATGCCCATAAATACTTTCATTAACCTGGTCAATATAAAACCAATTCTCCGCTTTGATTTAGGTACGCATTCGTATATCAGTCAACAATGAACAGCTTAACACCGGTTTGTGTAAAGGAACGATGCGGTTCTGCGTTATCAGCAACCTGATAGCTCATTCCCGGAGTTAACACAAACTTCCTTCCATCGGCAAGCTCAGTATGCAGCTCACCCTCCAGGCAGAACAGAATATGACCTTTTTTACACCAATGATCCGCCAGGTAGCCAGAACTATACTCAACTAGACGGACTCGTATGTTGTCAAATTGCTGCGTGTGCCAGTATGCCACTCCTGTCACGCCTGGATGTTCAGTTGCATCGATTTGTGACCAATTCGTCGTGCCAAAGGGAATGTTTTTCATATCCATATCGTTCCTCCAAATGGTTGTTGCAGAATGGCGAAATATTGCAGTGCAGAGCGAAGAATTTATTGTAGCATAAACTCCCCATGCCTCATCCAGCCAGGAGGACGAGTTGAAATGGCGATGCATTAGCCAAATGAATTAAAGGATCTCCCGAACCTTTATTAGCAAATGCTTCGTCACGACACGAGTATAATTACCCCCATGGATCTCTTCACCCACGCCCATGAACAACGCATGCGCAATGAAGCACCATTGGCGGCTCGCATGCGCCCGCGTACCCTGGAAGAATTCGTCGGGCAGGAGGATATCCTCGGCCCGGGCAAGCTTCTGCGCCGCGCCATCGAAGCTGACCGTTTATTCTCCTCGATTATCCTGTGGGGTCCTCCCGGCACCGGTAAGACCACCCTGGCAATGGTCATTGCCAACCTGACCAAATCGCACTTCGAAACCCTTTCAGCTGTGTTGGCCGGCAAGGCAGAGCTAAAAGTAGTGCTTGTGGCTGCCACTGAGCGCCGCAAGATGTATCAAATGAAGACCATCCTGTTTGTGGATGAAGTCCACCGCTGGAACAAAGCTCAACAGGATGCCCTCTTACCGCATGTCGAAAACGGCACCGTCACCCTCATTGGTGCCACCACCGAGAATCCTTACTTCGAGGTCATTGGTGCCCTCGTCTCACGCTCGCGTGTCTTTCAGCTCCGCCCACTCGCTGATCAGGAAGTCAACCTGCTGCTGGAACGTGCCATCCAAGACCCTGAACGCGGCTATGGCAACCGTCGGATCACCGCTGACGAAGATGCCCTCGAGCATATCATCCACGTCGCAGGTGGTGACGCTCGCAATGGTTTGAATGCGCTTGAGCTGGCTGTTGAATCCACCCCACCTAACCCGGAGGGTGTCATCCACATCACCCTTGCTATCGCTCAAGATTCCATCCAACGCCGGGCAGTCTTGTATGACAAAGATGGCGATGCCCATTATGACACAATTTCAGCCTTCATCAAATCGGTGCGTGGCTCCGACCCTGATGCAGCTCTGTATTGGCTGGCAAAGATGCTCTATGCCGGTGAGGACCCACGCTTTATCCTGCGCCGGTTGATCATCCTGTCGGGCGAGGATATCGGGTTGGGTGACCCAATGGGCTTGGTCGTCGTTAGTGCAGCTGCCCAGGCATTTGACTATATCGGTATGCCCGAAGGGGTTTACCCGATTGTGGAAGCCACCCTCTACCTGGCAACTGCACCAAAGTCAAATACCGCCACATCCTACTTCAAAGCCTTCCAGCTGATTGAGGAAGAAGGTGTGGGGAATGTGCCTCAACACTTGCAGGACAGTAACCGTGATGCAGTTGCCTTGGGGCATGGCAGCGGATATAAATACCCGCATGAATCTCCCGAGCATTTCTTGCCACAGCAATACTTGCCACGACCTCTGTTAGGCACATATTTCTACAACCCCTCCAACCAGGGATATGAAGCCGAAGTTGCCAGTCGTCTGGAACGCTGGCGCACAGCTCAGCGCAAGGCATTGGGGATCACCAAGACCGAGGAAATCCCCGAGCTAACCCCGGAAACCATCCTCGAAATCAAGCGCAAGCACAAACCCACCTAGAGGTCAACCCTATGCCCATTTTTCTTCTTATCCGTCATGGTGAGACGGACTACAACAAGAAAATGCACATCGCCGGGCGTCTGCCCAACGTGCACTTAACTAAAAAAGGTCGCCAACAAGCCCAATCTCTGGCTGATAAGCTTGCCAACGCCCCCATCAAAGCCATCTATTCCAGCCCTTTGGAACGCACCCTTGAAACTGCAGAGCCTCTGGCTAAAGCGTTAAAATTGGAGGTCATTCCCATGCCAGGCTTACTGGAGACGGACTGTGGGGAATGGCAGGGACAATCGATAAAAAAACTACGCCGTCAGAAAATTTGGCAATCTGTCCAACTACATCCTACCCTATTTCATTTCCCGGGTGGTGAGTCTATCGCTGACTGCCAGCACCGCATGGTGCAGGTGCTTGAATCTTTGCGTCTCAAATATTCTCCCCAAGATATGCTCGTTTGCTTCAGCCACTCCGACCCTATTAAACAGGTGGTGGCTTACTATTTGGGTTTACCCTTGGATAACTTCCAGCGCTTGTGTATCGACACAGCTTCCATCACTGCCTTGCAGATTACTGAGGGCGATAGCCGGCTGATTATGCTAAATAACAATCTCTCCTTCAACTGGGATGTATTTCAGCCTGCCAAACCAAATAAGCCAAACCCAACTTCGAAACCTTGATACACCGCCATGCTTCTTGACGGTTAAATTATTGGTATACTTCAATTATGACATCCATTGATATTGATCTTCACCCTGTGGACCACATCTCGATTGACGCACTTGGTCAACCTGGTAAGCGCATCTTTTACATCCAAGGCTGGCAAGGTGAACGTACCATTACCTTGATCATTGAAAAACTTCAGCTTCAAACCCTGGCGGTTGGTATTGAGCAATTCCTGGCAGAGGTGCAGGAAAAGATATCCACTCTACAGGAAGCCTCTGCTGAATTTGAAGAGGAGCAGATGCACATCCATCCCCCGGTTGACCCGCTTTTTAGGGTGGGTGAATTTGGATTAGGGTACGACGCAGAAAGCGATCTGATGGTTTTGGTGGCACGTGAATTAATTCCAGAAGGAACTCCTCCTGAAGATGGCGGTGTGGTTCGTTTTTGGTGCACGCGCGACCAATTGCGTGCTTTGGCGCGCTGGGGTATTGAGGTTGCCTCGCGCGGCCGGCCCATCTGCCCCCAGTGTGGCGAGCCAATGGATCCTGAAGGGCATTTCTGCCCCAAGAAGAATGGGCACAAGCATTAGTCGGATCATAGACCCCTTGCAGCAAGTGCATTCCAATCACCCAAGGCTGGTTGAGCGTAGGCGTACATGCCAGAGCTAGAGATTCCTACTGTCTTAAACGTGCTTCAATATGGCGAAATCACGATAAAAGGGGAATTCGCCTGGGGGTCCAATTATACATTTCTGGCTGAAGTGAGCCAGGATGGGGATAAAGTCCTTAGTGTATATAAACCTAGCCGCGGAGAGCGCCCTTTATGGGATTTTCCTCCCGCCAGCTTGGCGCGCCGTGAAGCCGCCGCCTATCTGGTGAGTGAAGCCCTTGGATGGGAGCTTGTTCCTCCAACTGTCTACCGCAGGAAAGCACCCATCGGTCCGGGCTCTTTGCAACTCTTCATTGACCATGACCCAGAGGTACATTACTTTAACCTGAGCGAGACCGACCGCCAACGCTTGCGCCCGGCAGTCTTATTTGATTTGCTGATCAACAACGCTGATCGCAAAGGTAGCCACCTTCTGTTCGATAATAACCATCACCTGTGGTTGATCGACCACGGCATATGTTTTCATGCTGATGATAAACTACGCACGGTGATCTGGGATTTCGCCGGCGAGCCGATCCCTGAGCAGCTGACTGATGATTTGCGCAACTTTCTTCAGAAGCTTGAGCCTACCACAAACCTGCTCAAGCAGCTGCAGGCACTGCTCAATCCACAGGAAATCAAAGCCCTGGCAGCACGTGCTAAACGCCTGGTCTCACTGCGTCAATTCTTTCAACCCGACCCTGCCGAGCGCTCCTTTCCATGGCCTCCCCTCTAACCATATGACACATCAACGCATCGCCCTGCTTGGTTTTGGCAACGTCGGACAGGCATTCGTGCGCTTGTTACAACAAAAAAAAGACCTGCTCCTTAAGGATCACGGGCTCAGTTTTTCGATCACCGGTATATTCACTGCCCGGCATGGTATGGCAATCAACCCTGAAGGGTTCGATATCGAACGTGCGTTGCAGCTCATCTCCATTGGCAGCAAGCTAGATTCCATTTCCAGTCGGCGACCAATATCAGATCCCATCGAGTTCATCCGTACCTGTGGCGCAGACGTGCTCTTCGAGAATACCCCGGTCAACTATGCCGACGGTCAGCCTGCGGTAGATTACCTGCGCACAGCACTGCAGGCTGGCATGCATGCCATCACCGCCAATAAAGGTCCTGTGGTGCATGCCTACCAGGAGCTGACCAGGCTGGCAGAGGAACATGGACGTAAGTTTTATTTCGAGTCAGCCGTCATGGATGGCGCACCTATCTTCTCTTTGTTCCGTGAGAGCTTGCCTGCCGTCAGCCTGCTTGGCTTTCGCGGTATCTTGAACTCCACCACAAATCTGATCCTCACCCGTATGGAGAATGGCGAAAACTTTGAGCAAGCGCTCGCCTATGCGCAATCGATTGGCCTTGCTGAGACGGACCCTTCTGGTGATGTTGACGGCTGGGACGCGGCGGTAAAGGTCGCCGCGTTGGTGACAGTGCTGATGGGTATACCCCTCAAGCCCACCGATGTGGAACGCACTGGCCTCCGCAACCTTACACCCGATGAAATCATCAAAGCACGCAAGCTGGAGAAGCGATGGAAGCTGGTCTGCTCTGCCCGGCGCGAAGGTTCGAGGATTATTGCGCGGATCGCACCCGAGCTGGTCGGCACCGATTCGCCTCTCTACGGTGTGAATGGTACCTCCAGCATGGTCACCTTTGAGACCGATGTGCTGCCTCAGCTCTCCATCGTTGAGGGGAACCCAGGACCTGAAACCACTGCGTACGGGTTATTGGCAGATTTCATCAATGCAACCGGGTAGTATTTTTTTGCTGTAACTCTAAAAATATTCAGGAGGGATTATGTTATACGGCATCTATACCCCAAATTTTGGCGCTGAAACTACACCACGCCTCCTGGCAGACCTGGCAACAGAGGCTGAAGAGGCTGGCTGGGATGGCTTCTTTTTATGGGATCATATGGTTTATAGCCGGAACCAGAAACTTCCACTTTATGATCCCTGGGTAACCCTGGCAGGCATCGCCATGCGAACTGAACGATTGCGCATTGGCACTACGGTCACTCCAATTGCACGTCGCCGCCCATGGAAGCTGGCACGCGAAACAGTTACCTTGGATCATCTTTCCGGTGGTAGGCTGATCCTCAGTGTGGGAGTGGGCGACCCCGATGAAGCAGACTACGGCACGTTCGGGGAGCCCACCGATAAAAAGGTGCGCGCTGCCATGCTGGACGAGGGATTGGAGATCCTGAATGGGCTATGGAGCGGTAAACCCTTTGGGTTCCAAGGCAATCATTATCGGGTGAAGAAATGTACCTTCCTCCCCACTCCAGTGCAAACACCGCGCATCCCCATCTGGGTGGGCGGGTTTTGGCCCCACAAGCGTCCCTTCCGCCGCGCCGCCCGTTGGGATGGGGCATTCCCTCTCAATTCGGGTGGTCCATTTACCCCGCCCCCCGATACTTTACGGGATATACGCGCCTACATTGAGCAGAACCGTGAAAGCCAGGCTCCTTTCGATTTGGTCATTATGGGTTCCACACCCGGCAACGATCCAAAGGCTGCCCGTAAAAAACTGGCTGGTTATGATGGGACTGGCCTGACCTGGTGGCTGGAAACTCTATATCGCTGGCGAAATTCTATTGAAGGCATGCGCCAGCGCATCCGCCAGGGACCACCCCGGAATGACCAGTAAGGACATCCACCAAGGAGGAAAAAGGTATATGTCTATTGGACGATTCCATGCAGGTATAGCTGCATTGATCTGGTCACCCCAGATTGAACAATATTTGCTCCTCCGTCGCTCAGAGGACAAGGATTATGCCCGTGGAGCCTGGGAATGTGTCACCGGACGGGTCGACCAGGGGGAAGGTTTCGAAGATGCCCTGCGTCGGGAGGTGCGTGAAGAGCTGGGGGTAGGAGTACAAATTGAGCACATATTAGGCACCACTCACTTCTTTCGGGGTGTTCCCACCCCTGAAAACGAGCTGGTTGGTGTGATCTATCTTTGCTCCCTCGCTGACCCCACTTCGATTCAAATTGGATCAGAGCATTCCGAATATCGCTGGCTCTCTGCTGATCAGGCCCTCGACCTGTTATCAGCTACAGACCCAAGCACGCAGTGGGCCAAGCGGGTAATCGAACGGGCGGAAGTCATTAGGCCAATGCTCCCGGAAGATCTAACCGGCTTTCAAAGGAAAGCTGGCTTTGAGCTTGGTTAAGCGACCACTATAGATCTGTCATTCATTTTCATCTTCGGAACTGTAAATTTGTATAAAATATACATCCGCCCGGCTGAGGAATTTGATCTTACCGCCCTGTGTGACCAGTACTAAGAGTTCCATGAGTTCCCTGCTCAATACCTGCCTGATTACCTGCATAGCCTTGGGAATACTTCCGCAAAGGAGTGGGATGAACTGCGTAATAAAATTTTTGAGATCAGCCAGGGGAGTGACTCTGACATTCTGGTGGCAGAAGGTTCAGGTCGGGTTTTAGGATTTACAGAAATTTATCTGAGGCATCCGGAACCGAAAAATCTCGCGGTTGTACCCAAACTATATGCGCACCTGCAAAGCTTGTCAGTCACCGAGGCTTTCAGACATCAAGGAATCGGCAATCAGCTCCTTAAAGCTGCGGAGGTATGGGCTCGCGATCATGACGCCATCGAATTGCGCTTGGACATTTGGGAAATTTCAGAAATTCCGTTGGGGTTTTACGAGAAGTCAGGTTACCGCACCTTTCGTCGCGCACTGGCGAAAAATCTGTAACCACTCCATCACAATTGGTCACGCTATCAGGAGGGATTTCTCCTGAAAAATATAGGCTGTACAGCCTC
>JBAPSY010000045.1:0-10455 GCA_049281855.1 Anaerolineales bacterium | reverse complement strand
GTCTAATATTCACCTCCCTAAAAAGCAATGCCTATCACCGCGATCGAAGCATCGATAAGCCGCGCAGGTTGAAAAATATCGAAATACAAAATATTGGGATCGAGACTCCAGCTGCAACGCCTTGGATTGCATCCAATAACGATTTAGAAGGGATCAACTCGGCAAAGAAAGCCCAAATCAGCCTGCCATCCGCAACCAGGTCTGCAAACATTCCTACCAGGAAAAAACCCATCCCAACCTGAATGTATTCCTGGGGAGTATATATTTTTCGCTTGAGAACCATGTCGTCCTCCACGATCAAATAATCGTCAACATACGAACCTACTTTACAGCTGCCATCCGGCTAATGGGTCAACCGGTAGTAAAACATCACCCCCACCTTGGTGACTACCATGGCCAGCAGGATGACAAGCAGGTCTATCCGCAGCGTGTGGTTGACAATATAATCATAATTCACCCAGGCTGCCATTAAAACCACTCCGACAATCACCGCCCAGCGTGTGGAAATGTAGCGATGCATCACAAATCGCTCATCAATTACAAACCATTTGGAAAATAGATTAATTAACATGCTGAACCTCCTACTTGAGCTTAAAAAGCTCATCTGCTGAACACTGAAAAAATTGAGCAAAGCGCAATGCCAGGTACAGGCTGGGCGTGTAGCGACCGCGCTCGATCGAGATGATACTCTGGCGGGATACTCCCACGGCTTGCGCCAATTCGTCCTGTGTCAGGCTGCGTTGCACACGATAGTCTTTGATACGGTTGAATACTTCTTCGCCCATAGGTCCTCTAATATGTAAAGTCTACTTTACATTATTATACACAAAAAGAGATAAATGTCAAGTACACTTTACATTAATGTTTTATCCCTGATACACGGATCGGGAATTTAATAAAAAGCCATCAGATTTATTCACCAGCTTCTGCCACACCTCGGTTGCTGAGCTACCCAACCCTTGTAAAGCAGGTGAGGTGACCCGCCGGAAATCCTGGTTTTGGCGCGGTGCGATGTGCAACAGGCTGACGATATCTGCTCACAGCTCATGGACTTTTTCCATTTCATGTGCTAAGAACTGCTGCCGCATGAGCTGGTAAAAAGGTTCGTAGAAGAGGTTATCAAAACTATGGACAAGACTTTTATCGATTGGGCAATCCTTATTCCTATATAATCTCTTGTAAATTACTGTTCTATCTGTACAACTGGGGGCTATTTTTAACCAGGTGGGATAGTAGGATTCTGTGTACTTCCATTCGATTAAGGCAATCTGTTTTTTCCATCTACACGTCTAAACATTACTACCGCGTCAGCGCTGGTGAAGAGTGCTCCTCGTGTATGTTTTCCATTTTTGGATATCTCGCCAAGATAATCATTTAGACCAACCCATTCACAAGCAACATATTGGTCATCTTCGATCGTGCACATTTCTCCCAGTTCAGGTTAAACGGGGCGCAATAACGCGGCTAACGCCTCAGGTTTATCGAAGAATGGGAAGAGAAAATGAGCACAACAAACCTGCGAGTCGCACATGTGATTGCTGGGTTTACCCTCATGCCCGTCATGCCACTTGATCTTACGTTTGCCAAAATAAGCTACGATAGGCTGCCGGATTTCAGGGAAAAGATTTTCCTCAGCATGTTCCACAGGCAGGCAAAATGTGTATGGATGACCCTTATAAAATCCTTCCACTCCGGCTGCATCAGAAAAATATGGCGCGGAGTCTTTGAATTCAACCTGCCTTGGTTTCTCGGCTTGTTTAAACTTGCCCATCACGCCCTCCTTTTCTCGATAATACGCGACAATTAATCCATTTGCCATTACTAAACATCCATTTGCTGTTTAGTTATGTATATATCTTACAATATGAGAAATCTTAAAGTATTCCAACTTTGCTTTACTCACACCAAAAGAAGAGTATTCTATGTGAGCGATGAAAGGCCGTTATTTAGGAGCGATGTTTCGCAATAATTCCTTCCATTAATTCATCTACGATCCAATTCTTTCATCGATCACCTGTTTCTTTAAGAATATGGTTTTTTCTGTCTCAGTGCTTTTCAGGTCGTTATTTATCAGTTCTTAAAATATACCTTTGTGTCCCTGGTGTCGATTGTGGTTTTCTTTATCGCTCCCTCCGCTTTCATTTCTTTTTCGGGTACAATAAGCAAAATCTTCAATAATAGGTTTCTCATGGACTCATACCCCACTCTGGCAATCATCGGCGGTTCCGGGCTGTACAGCATGCCTGGGCTGCAGGACATATCCGAACACGACCTCACTACTCCCTTTGGCAAGCCCAGTGCCCCCATCATCACTGGCACACTGGGCAACTTGCAGGTCGCCTTCCTCGCCCGCCATGGCATCGGTCACCACATCTCACCCACCGAGGTCAACTACTGCGCCAATATCTACGCCCTCAAGTCATTAGGGGTTGAGCGTATTGTTAGCATCTCCGCCTGCGGATCGTTGCGCGACGACTACGTCCCTGGGGATTTGGTCATCCCCGACCAGATCTTCGACCTGACGCGAGACCGCCGGCGTTCTTTCTTCGGTGAAGGTCTGGTGGTGCATATTGGCGTTGCTGATCCATTTTGTTCCGATCTATCCAGTCAAGTCTTTGATGCAGTTAATGCCACGAGTGCCACCGTGCATCGCGGTGGGACCTTCCTCACCGTGGAAGGACCCCGCTTCTCCACCAAAGCTGAGTCGAACGTCTACCGCTCGTGGGGCATGTCACTCATCGGCATGACCACCTCACCAGAGGCCTTCCTGGCACGCGAAGCCGAGCTATGCTACGCCGTCATGGCGCACGTTACCGATTACGACGTCTGGCACCTGGAGCAGGCGCCAGTCAGCGTCGATGCGGTCATCACGGTGCTGAACCACAACACCCACATTGCTCAGCAGGCGATTGCCAACCTGGCACAGCACCTCACTCCCGAACGTGCCTGTGATTGCGGGAGTGCCCTCGCCAATGCCCTTATCACCCAGCCCGAGCGCATCCCCCCAGAAACGCGCCAAAAATTGGATTTGTTGGTGCGAAAATATCTGAAATAAAACCTGGCTTGTCTGCCCATCTGATCTCCCCAATCGACCGTATCGAACGACGCTTGCTCATCCTGGCAAGCGCGTTCCTGGGGATAGTTTCAATCGCCCTCACCCTGTCGAACGCTGCCCGTTTGCGCACATGGCAGGTGGACTACCGCTGGTCGCATTGGCTTGGCTTTGCTGTCTGGGTGGGAATGGTCTGGCTGATACACCGGCAAGTCTCCCACTTGTTGCCTGAGCGTGATCCTTTCCTGTTCCCAGTGACGGCTCTGCTCACCGGCTGGGGATTGCTCACCATCTGGCGCTTGTCCAACGGGCTCGGCTTGCGACAGTCAGCTTGGCTGCTGCTGATCGGGATGGTCTTCATGCTCGCCCTGCGATACGACAGCTCGCTCGTGGGTGGCAGGATATTGTCCTACCTGCGCCGTTTCAAGTACGTCTGGCTTACTTCCGGGTTGGCGCTCACAGCAGCCACACTGATCTTAGGGACGAACCCTCTGGGTGCAGGTCCACGCTTGTGGCTGGGTTGCTGCGGATTTTATTTCCAGCCCTCCGAGCCGCTCAAGCTCCTGCTCATCATCTACCTGGCTGCCTACCTGACTGATCGTCAAATACCATCTTCACCACCCTCCAAACTGCTGCCTTTGCTGACCCCCACCCTGCTTATGACCGGATTAGCCCTGCTCCTGCTCATTTTCCAGCGAGACCTGGGCACCGCAGCCATATTTATGGTGCTTTACGCCGTCATTATCTACACTGGCACAGGTAATAAAAACGTGCTGTTCTTCAGCATGCTGGTGTTGATCGTGGCCGCGATTGCTGGCTATGCCCTGTTCGACGTGGTCAATCAACGTGTGGATGCCTGGATCAATCCCTGGCTCGACCCCTCCGGGCGTTCCTATCAGATCGTGCAATCACTCCTCTCGGTGGCAAATGGCGGGATGGTTGGACGTGGCGTGGGAATGGGCAGTCCAAGTCTCGTACCTATTGCCCAATCCGATTTTATCTTCTCAGCCATCAGTGAGGAGACTGGTCTACTCGGTGCGCTCGGCATCTTGGGACTGATGGCACTGATTGTTAATCGTGGCATGCGGGTTGCCATGAAATCTGACGACCACTTCCATCGTCTATTGGCTACCGGTCTGGTTGTCCATCTGGTTGGACAAAGCATCCTGATCATCGCCGGTAACCTGCGTTTGCTTCCCCTCACTGGCGTTACCTTGCCGTTTGTATCCTACGGTGGTTCCTCCCTCCTGGTATCCTTCTTCGAATTGTTATGTTTGATGCTTATCAGTGCCCGGCAGGAGGAGATGCATGTCTTCCAGCCGGAAAAGCTTAAAGCCCAAACCAACCTCAACCTGCTCCTTTCCGGAGGGCTGATGTTAGGGCTGGTGGGGACTGCACTGACAGCTGGTTGGTGGAGCTTGGTGCGCGGACCCGACCTGCTCACTCGCACCGATAACCCACGCCGCACTATTGCTGACCGTTATGTTAAGCGTGGATCGATCTTCGACCGTCAGGAGCGACCCCTGGCAGAATCCTCCGGGCTGCCTGGCGACATCGTGCGTCATTACCCCTACTCTGCGCTCGGTCCCCTAATCGGCTATACCAACCCGGTCTATGGGCAGGCGGGTCTCGAAGCCAGCCTGGACCCCTACCTGCGGGGATTGCAGGGTTACCCGACGTTGACTATGTGGTGGGAACACCTTCTTTATGGTCAGCCACCTCCAGGCTTGGATGTACGCCTGAGCATGGACCTCGACCTGCAGACCATGGCTGACAATCTGATGGCGGCACACACTGGCTCACTCGTGTTGCTCAACGCCAACACCGGGGAGATCCTGGCCATGGCTTCCAGCCCCACGTTTGATGCCAACAAACTGGACTCCACCTGGGAAAGCCTGGTGAATGACCCCACCTCACCACTCTTCGACCGGGCAGGTATGGGCTTGTACCCACCCGGGAATGCCTTGGGGGCATTCCTTCTGGCTACCAGCAACGAGATTGCGTCAGGGCCGTTTACAGGCACAGACTTACAGGATTGTGCTCAAACCCCGACAGGACCTACCTGGGGAGCTGTGATCACTGCCGGCTGCACTGAGCCAGTCAGGCAATTGGTGTCTGGCATGAACGGTCAGGAGCTGATCACCCTATTAGATGCTCTAGGACTGTTCACCCCTCCCAGCTTCCCTGTGGAGACGCTAAGCTCCTCCCGACCAGGCAGTCTTTCTGATCCAGTCACATATATCACGGGTCTACAAACAGATCCTGAAACGGGAGCAATTCTGCATGTCAGCCCATTGCAGATGGCACTGGCAGCGGCAGTCTTGAGCAACGCAGGCGAGCGCCCTGCCCCGCGCCTGGTGATGTCGGTAGATACGCCTCAAGCAGGCTGGGTGATGTTGCCGGTCACCTCTCAACCACAGCAGGCTCTTCAGTCTCAAGCTGCCATAAATACAGCTGAAGCTCTCACTTCAGGTGTGTTGCCCATTTGGCAAGTGGTGGCAGCACAGAAATCAGATGCAGAAAATAGCTCGGGAACCAATCCTGGTTACTCATGGTATCTGGGTGGTACCTTGCCTGAATGGCAAGGGGCTTCACTGGCGATTGCGGTTTTATTGGAAGAAAACGATTCCATTCGTGTGCAGGAAATCGGTCATTCCATGTTCCAATCCGCCATAAATCCCTAAAACGCGCCCAAATCAAATTAGATCGATAAAATATATAATATTATTAACCTTGACATACTGTATATAACATAGTATAATGTATCAAAGGATAGTTGCTATGGAGAATATACAATCAATCGACAACCTAGTATTGGAAATGCGGCGTGGGGTGATTGTCCTGGCGGTACTCAGCCAATGCAACCAGGAACAGTACGGTTACTCGCTGATGAAGTCCATCTCGGAGAAAGGTCTCGAGATCGACCAAGGCACGCTCTACCCCTTGCTGCGCCGGTTGGAAACGCAAGGCTTGCTCAGCTCAAGCTGGCGCCTGGAAGATGCCCGTCCACGCCGTTATTATGTGATCAGCCCAGAGGGGCAGGAAATCTTGCCCAAGCTGGTTATGGAATGGGAAAGCATGGTCCAGATGATGAGACGCATGCTGGAATTAAAATAAAGGAGAATAGAGATGGATACAATAATAGATCGCTACCTAGCCGCCGTGAGTGAAATCTTGCCAACGAAGCTGCGAAAGGATACCGTCACCGAGATTCGCTCGCTTATCCAGGATGCGCTGGATGAACGCAGTAAAACTGAGGGACGCGCGCCAGATGACGAGATGATGGTGGCAGTGCTCAAGCAGTTCGGCCCACCTGAGAGTATTGTCGCCCCTTACCTGCCTGAGAGATACCTGATCGGACCAAGCATGTTCCCAACTTTCATCCTGGTTTTACGCATCGCTTTGCCGATCATTGCGGTTTTATCATTGGTGGGGTTTTGGATAGGTTACAACCAGGCAGTTTCGATTACGGGCGTTGAGTTGATGACCAACCTGGTCAAGTCATTAGGGAATGCGTTATCCGCGGTTGTCCAGTCGTTTGGCAACATCGTATTGATTTTCGCCATCCTGCAGTGGGTGCTTCCGGAGTTTAAAACCAAGGCAAAGGAATGGGACCCGCGCAACCTGAAAGCCATCAGCCAGCCAGATAAGATTAAGCGCGGAGAGCTGATCGTTGAGATCGTGTTTTCACTGGTTGGGCTGATCATCTTTACCTTTTATCTTGACCGGGTAGGTATCTACAACAATATCAATGGTCTGTGGACGTTCACACCCATTCTGACTACTGCGTTCAATGCATACATCCCCTGGCTGGACCTGTTCTGGGTTCTGACGATCCTGCTGGATGCCCTGGTGCTCCGCAAGGGTTCTTGGAATATAGGATCCCGTCTGTTTTCGATCCTGATGAGCGCATTCAGCATCGCCATCGCCGCCAGTTTTATGACCCACATCCAATATTTGTACACCCTGAAAGGCGCGATGGGTCAATTGGGTGCGGAAGGCATTCTGCAATCCCTGGTGAACCAGATCCTGATCGTGGTATTCGCGATTGTGATCATCACCAGTGTAGTAAAAATCGGTCAAATGTCCTTCAGGCTGTTCAAATCGGCCTTCTCCAAGTGAGCACTCTCACCAAGTAAGCCAACTCGAGAGTACATCAGCGGTCAGGTGTCTAGATCTGACCGCTGATCATTTAATCCTAATTTTCTTATCGAAAAATGTCACGTGGGTGCAGATGGAAGAGGAAAAGGCAATTGATCTGACTTCCAGCAGGGTTATCCCCCTCCCGATGGATTGGTACTCATCTTAGCTCTGGTTGTACAGCCAGCTCTTGAAGTGCCTGGTAATATGGCAGGATGCTGGGGATGAAATGTCTCTCACCTTTGGAGTGTGGTCCTAATCCACTTTGCCCCCACACTACCCCTTGTCCATCGGGAGCAAAACGAGCGCTTGTGCCGGGCAGCTTACGACCGATACATGGCTCCACACCGGAGAGATGGCGCACAGCATTGGTCAGTGCAACCAGATAAGGGTTGGATGGCGAGCAAGCGATGCCATTTTCCATGACATGTACTTTCAGCTCGAGCTCGTTGGATTGGCAATATCTTATCAACTCATTATGGATATCCTTTAAGTCATCCTGCGGGGATGTAGCTCGCTCAGCGATCATCCTGGAGACCGCCAAAGCACCGGAGGGAACGCCGATGCGCTGGCTCCTGGAATGGCTTCGCCAGCTCTTACTGGCAACCTACCTAAAGACATATTTTCAATTGCGACCGATGGAAAAGGATTTATTTTCTGCCTGGCGTACAATCATGGCGGCTAATTTCTTCGTTGATGTGAGCCTTCCAGAAGAGGAAGCCAATCTGACGGGCATTATCAAGCATGGTGTCGAAGCGATGGCGGGCGGCTAACACCGGCTACAGCGGACAGCGGCTTTGCCACTAGTAACTAGGGTGGTTTACCAGAAATGCACGATAATCAAGAAGGGATCTCGCAAGACCCGCCTAGCGGAATGCCGGGAAGGTCGAACCTAAGAAGGTGTACAATTCTATTGATGTCGCAGCAGAGATGACAACCAATTTAATGACCCTCAGTAGGATTCAATCTTGATAGGTCACGATAACATCTCTTACAATAACCAGGATTTATGAATCCGGTAAATCACCTCAATTGACTTGGTATGCTGCAAATATGCAGTAGAATATTTGTTAGTCAGCCTATTCTTAGGCAATGAATGAAGAAGGAACATGCGAAATTTAATTGTTTTCAATTCAGTGTCGCTGGATGGCTACTTTACAGACGCGAACGCCGATATGAGCTTTGCGCATAATGTTAATCCAGACGCGGAGTGGGATGCATTTGTTGAAAGCAACGCCAGCGGCGGAGGCACGCTCTTGTTTGGCAGGATCACCTACGAACTCATGGCAAGCTTTTGGCCTACATCGCAAGCAGCAGAACAAATGCCTGTTGTGGCCGAACGAATGAACAACCTTCCGAAGTATGTGTTTTCGAGAACACTGGACATGGTTTCGTGGAGCAATACGAAGCTGGTGAAGAACGATTTGATAGGTGAGATTCGAAAAATGAAGAAGGAAGCGGGGGAGGATATGGCAATATTGGGAAGCGGCAGCATTGTATCCCAATTAACGGACTACGGTCTAATCGATGAGTATCAGATTGTTGTCATTCCAGTTGTCCTTGGCAAAGGCAGGACGATGTTTGAAGGCGTCGCACAGAAGTTGCCACTTCGGTTGATAAAGACACATGCCTTCATCAATGGGAACGTCTTGCTGTGCTACAAACCAATGGCTGGCTAACAAAGCCTGCAACTGACAGCGGCTGCGCCGCTTGTGAATAGCGTTTGTTTTGCCAGAAATGGCGTGATAATTTGAGAAGGAGTCTTGCTAATCTCGTCATCGCTTCTTAGCTATATCGGTTGAACAAATATTTAATATTATCAAAATTGCCCCCTAACTGGAATTGAACACTGAATCGATAGATTCCAGGTTCGAGTCCTGGGGCTTATTTAAGAAATTCACCCGGCAAAAAGGGGAATGGGTTTATGGTGGTGGATGTTATCCGCGAACACAAATCGGACAAGGGGCGTCTAAGGGCGTTTTTTGCGCACCAAGGGGCGCGTTCTTTGCGCACAGCGGTGACGACCTCTCAGGATCCAAGCTGAGTATGGAGTAATGAACTTTCAGATCAGCTTAAATATCTCATCGCCTGCCCGCACACAACCATCCACCTTCAGAGCCACTTCCATCCCCATACCGGCGGACTCGATTTTGCCATGTTCGACCTCCAGGGAAGCGACGGACATAACCAGATCGGTGGTGTGACCCTTGATGCGAATTTCATCGCCTATGCGGATTTCATCGGTAAGATTCAGGACAGCGACGCTCAGGCGGGAATAATAATGTGTGACCGTGCCAATATGCTTTTCCATAGCTACCTTCTCCTAACTTGAGAACACAAACGAACTCAAACATGGTCTTGAAATCGACCTCCAAGGATCAAAGCCGGGGAGGTTTTTCTTTACCAACGGCGCTCAACATCTATAATTATAAAACTTATTGGGAACAGCAACGGGGGATAACCCATACCCCCTGATTTCGGGAGAGGGGGATAACCCATTAGCATGCGCCTTGCTGCAGCTGTGGTTGGTGAAGATCTGGCTGCCCAACCATTCTTTATATAATAATATAGCGATAAACCCTTCGTCGGGCGATTAACGACCCATGTAATGTTTGCTGCACGTGGGTAAATTTCTTGTCCCGCTGTGGGTGGGGAGTGAGGCTCAAACCAGGCATGACCGGCTCGGAAAAAGCGGGGTTTCGCTCATGTATCGCCAGCACATGGATTGTCAAAACGTTAAACCGGGGAATCGTGTACAATGAAATTAACCCACAGGAGGGCAGCCATGAGGATTTGCTTCTCAACCCATATTTTTCTCCGTACAGCAGTGGCGATCGTTCTCATAGGAATGCTGACCGCCAGCAGTTTAGCCTCGCCCGTCCGGGCTACCCCGGGCTTTGGCAGCCCGGTGCTCAAGTGGCAACTTGGTGGTTGCTACTCCTCCTGGTGTGAGACGGGCTGGTATTCCTCACCCGCCACGGCTGACCTGGATGGGGATGGGCAGGTGGAGGTGATCGCCTCCGCCTACTCCATCTTTGTACTGAATGGGTCGAGCGGCGCGTTGGAGTGGAAAATGTCCTCCGGGCATGACCGCAATGAGCCGGGCGCTACAAACGTTGGGCGCACCTGGCCTGGTATCGTCGTTGTGGATATCGATAATGATGGTGCAATTGAGATTGTCACCGCACATAGCGGAGGGGTGGTTTCCGTATACAACGCGGCGGGTAACTTCGAGACGGGTTGGCCACAACATCCAACCGGAA
>JBAPSY010000044.1:0-4492 GCA_049281855.1 Anaerolineales bacterium | reverse complement strand
GTGCACCAGCCCTCAGCGAATACCAGCTTCAGGTCAAGCGCGCTTTCGACTTGCTAATTGGCAGCATTGCCCTGGTCGTTACCCTACCTATCATGATCGTTTCGGCTTTAGTCATCTGGCTGCAAGATCACGGTTCGATCATTTTCAAGCAGCAGCGTGCCGGTGAAAATGGGCGCTTGTTTACCATTTATAAGTTCCGCACCATGGTGCCGAATGCCGAACAGCTGAGTGCGTCCGTTGCCCATACCGATGAAAATGGCATCATCATTCACAAAACGCGCAGTGACCCACGTGTTACCCCGATGGGACGCTTCCTGCGCCGTACCAGCCTTGATGAACTCCCTCAACTTTTCAACGTGCTCGAAGGCACTATGAGCCTGGTTGGGCCGCGCCCCGAACTTCCCTCCTTAGTGGAAAAATACCAGCCTTGGCAGCGCAAACGCTTCACAGTTCCGCCGGGCATGACTGGCTGGTGGCAGATTAATGGACGCAGTGATAAGCCTATGCACCTCAACACCGAAGATGATCTGTACTATATCCAACACTATTCCCTCTTGCTGGATATTGTTATTCTCATGCGTACAGCATGGGCTGTCATTATTGGTAAAGGTTCATTCTGAGAGGTAGAATCGATACGTCAATTAAAATATCAGGCGATAATTATCCCAGAGTGGAACGAACGTTAGGAAAGCCTCTTATCGGAGCTTGGGATGGGTGATTATTATAAGGAATCTATACCTTTGTGCAATAATTAGTCTATAAAATTACTGTAAATGGATCCTTCTTTGCAGAATTGGATAGCATATAAGGGAGGTTTTAATGATCCAAAATAGGTATCAACAAACTTCAGAATTATTATTGGTGTTCCTTTTGTTTTTATTTTCCAACTTTACAGCATTTCTAGGGACCATCTGGCTTCGTCACCAGCTAGTTCTTATCGAAGCCCTATTATGGTTAATTTTAGCGGGTCTATGTATTTGGAACCTCAGGAGGCATAACAGCTTATCCAATTACTTAATGATCCTAAAGAGAAATTGGATTATCCTACCCTTCTTTATTTTTTCTGGTTTTTCTATTTTTTGGTCAATTTCTAGAGATATCTCTCTATATCGATGGCTAATTCTTCTCTTCACAATCGTTGCTGGTGGATATATTGGATTGCGATATAACCTCCAAGAAATTATTGAATCACTATCAAGTTTCGGCTTATGGGTTATTTTCCTAAGCTTGATACTAGTATTATTTATGCCGTACATCGGAGTAATGAATTATCACATTATACAAGGTGCTTGGAAAGGAATCTATTGGCATAAAAATCATATGGGTTTAATTGCTTCTTTTGTAAGCATTTTATTGCTCATCAATATTATTAATTCATTTCGCTTAAAAGAAAAGTACAAATTCGCTTGGGTTATACTATATTTATTTTCATTACTTTTTATCTTTCAAACAGATTCTGTAGCTGCTTATATCACTACTCTATTTACAAATGGAGGTATTGTACTTGCACTAATCTGGTTAAAATTCAAAAAAGCAATTAAAAAATACCATTATATATTTTTTATCATAATCCTTATTTTTATCTTGCTTATTTTGTACATTAACATAGACCGATTTTTGGGTATCTTCAACCGAAATACAACACTAACCGGTAGGCTCCCAATGTGGTCTTTTCTTTATAATACATATATTATTAAGCGACCTATCGGGGGGTATGGTTTCAACGCCTTTTGGTATATAGATGCTAATCGGATAGCAATACAGCAAGCTGCAGGATATCCTGACCCAATTGTTATCGCAGATAATGGATTTATTGATATATTGGTGAATACTGGCTTTATCGGATTATTTCTATTTTCAATATTTTATATTGGAGCTTGGTGGCGTTCCATCAAATTCGCATGGAAAGCCAACAGTATTAATGGGTTTTTCCCATTAGTTTTATTGTCGTTTACTTTAATTGCCAACATTAGCTGGAGCCTGATCTTTGAAAATGAAAGCTTTTTTATGCTTATCATGATTACTGTTTTGTTTTTCATTTCTAAAAATGAAGCATTTAGAGAAACTAGCTCACTTACTCATTCACTTGTAGAGGAACCAATCGAGTAAACAACATATTTGATACCATTTTATTATGTCAGTGACAATTATCTTCCAAAATGAGGCTGGTTTGGATAATAAATATGGCTCCGAAAATCGTCACTACGTTGGAAAAAGTGAGCAGCCGGCCTATGTTGATGGCTCGGGGTAGTCTGCAGTTATTTTGTTATCCGATGTGTTCCATTAGAATGCATATTCGATCTTAATTCTTTTCAGTCCCAATTTCCTCCTAGAACCCTTGTTCTATCTTCCCATTTAAGGTATGATATAAAATCATCTACTCAATTTCATTAACTTCGATTACCTCTTCCTATGCCCTTCAAACTCTCCGCCCCCTTCCATCCCACCGGTGACCAGCCGGAAGCCATCCGCCAATTGGTGGAAGGCATCAATAAGGGTTACATGCACCAGGTGTTATTGGGCGCCACCGGCACCGGCAAGACGTACACCATGGCGCAGGTCATTACCCAGGTGCAGCGCCCCGCACTGATCATGGCACACAACAAGACCCTGGCAGCCCAGCTATATGCCGAGTTCAAGGAGTTCTTCCCCGAAAACGCCGTGGAATACTTCGTCAGCTATTACGATTACTACCAACCCGAAGCCTATGTCCCCCGTCACGACCTGTACATTGAGAAGGAGACTGAGCGTAACGAGGAAATCGAGCGCTTGCGCCTGGCCGCCACCACATCATTAATGTCGCGCCAGGATGTGATCATCGTTGCCTCTGTCTCCTGCATCTACGGCCTGGGTAGCCCGGTTGAGTACGGGCGGGTGGTGATCACCATCGAGAAGGGTAGGATCTATCGCCGCAACGCCTTGTTGCGTGACCTCATCGAAAGCCAGTACGAGCGCAACGATATGGAGCTCAAGCCAGCCACCTTCCGTGTGCGCGGCGATACCCTTGAAGTCATCCCCGCCTACCAGGACCGTTTTGGTTACCGCGTCACTTATTTTGGTGATGAAGTCGAGCGCATCGTCGAGTTTGACGCTCTCACTGGTGAGCTGCGCCATGAGCTGGATAACATTGCCATCTACCCGGCCAAGCATTACATCGCCGCTGAGGATAAACTCAAACAGGCTATTCAGGATATTGAAGCTGAGTTGCAGGATCGTGTGAAGTACTACCGCGAGCAGGATAAAATCCTGGAAGCTCAACGTATCGAGCAGCGTACGATCTACGACCTGGAGATGCTCCGTGAGATTGGGTCCTGTGCTGGAATCGAGAACTATTCCCGTCACCTCGACCAGCGCCAAGCCGGCACCCCCCCGTGGACGCTAATCGATTATCTGCCCCATGATTACCTGCTCATCATCGATGAGTCACACATGACTGTCCCCCAGATCCGTGGCATGTATAACGGCGACCGCTCACGCAAGGAGACTCTGGTGGATTACGGCTTCCGCCTGCCCTCTGCCCTCGATAACCGCCCGCTCAAGTTCAAGGAATTCGAGGACCACATGGGCATTACCATCTATACCTCCGCCACGCCCGGACCCTACGAGATGGGGCGAGCCGATCAGGTGGTGGAGCAGATCATCCGTCCCACCGGTTTGGTAGATCCAGAGGTGGAAGTCCGGTCGATTGAAGGTCAGGTGGACGACCTGATCGCCGAGATCCGCAAACGAGTGGAGGTCGGTCAGCGTGTTTTGGTTACCACCCTCACCAAGCGTATGGCGGAGAAGCTCGCCGATTATCTGATGGAGCTGGGCATCAAGGTGCATTACCTGCACTCTGAAATCGAGACCCTTGAGCGGATCGGTATCTTGCGTGACCTGCGCCTGGGCGTGTTTGATGTGGTGGTTGGCATCAACCTGCTGCGTGAAGGTCTTGACCTGCCAGAAGTATCGCTGGTAGCAATTCTTGACGCCGACAAGGAAGGTTTTCTGCGCTCAGGAACTGCCCTTATACAGACGATTGGGCGTGCTGCCCGGCATGTGAATGGCAAGGTCATCATGTATGCCAATAAGATGACTGATTCGATGAAATTTGCCCTCGACGAGACCAACCGTCGCCGCCTCAAGCAGGAGGCGTACAATCAGGAGCACGGTATCGAACCCGTCAGCATCGTCAAAGCCGTGCGCGATCTCACCGACCAATTGGGTGGGAAAGCTCAAGCCGCCGCCCGTGGTGAACGACCTGTCAGCCCGACTCAGATGCCCAAGGATGAGCTCAAACGATTGATATCCGAGCTTGAGACGCAAATGAAACAAGCTGCCAAGGACCTGGAGTTCGAGAAGGCAGCTGTCCTGCGGGATGAGATTTTCGAGCTGCGTGGCATCCTGGCAGAGGAATCCCATGCCCCACCTTGGGAGAAGGTCCGCTACCTTGTAGGAGAGGAATAGTCCACGTCTTTCTATAACTGAACGATAGCAATACAATATTCTGCTT
>JBAPSY010000043.1:0-8604 GCA_049281855.1 Anaerolineales bacterium | reverse complement strand
CGACATCATACATCTTGGCATAAGTGGCATCATCGATCGAATCGACACGAGCCAGGCACTCCCACTTGAATTGCAGGCTCCGCTGTCTGATCTCTGCGCAGATTTCCAACACCTTTTTCTGATGGAGTGTGAATACATCGTCCGCAAAGGAAATGCGGTCGTAACCGGTAGCCAAAGCCTGTTCGATCTCATCCACCACATTCCGGGCTGACCGCTGGCGGTAGGACCCGCCAAAGATAACATTGCTGCAAAACTCACATTCATATGGGCAGCCGCGCGTGCTCATCACTGTGGTGATGGCGTAGCCATACTTCTTCCTCCCAAATTGGATGTAACTGTGGTTTGGAAGCAGGTGGCGGGCAGGGAAGGGCAGGCTGTCCAGGTCTTTGGTAAAATGACGATCAGGGGTGAAGATGGTTTCCGCTTGCGCCTTCTCACTGGTGCTGGTTTTCCTGCGCAGGGTGATACCTGGGATGGTGATGAAATCTCCCCCTGTTGAATAAGCCTTGAGTAGCTCTTTCACCGTTCCTTCCCCTTCGCCACGCACGACCACATCAAAATCCTCGATGAAAGCGTACGGGTCACAGGTTGGTAGTGGACCTCCCGCCATTAGCAGCCGCGCACTGGCCCGCAGCTGTTTTGCAAACCAAAGGCAGTCGTCCAGCATGGTCACCACGCAGTAGATGCCCACCACCTCTGCCCTGACCTCCAGGGCTTGTTTTAACGCATCGGGTTTATTCATGAAAGTACAGTCCAGTAACTGTACTTCATGACCTGCCTCGAGCAGTGTGGAAGCAAGATAGCATATTCCTAGGGGTGGAAAGCGGAATACCGAGCGGTCGCGTGGGGGTTTAAAGTACGGGTAGATCAACAGCACCTTGCTCATGGCAACCTTTTGACCTTGATCTCATAGTTGAAGTGGTCGAGGCCGGGTGAGAATGAATAACCAAATCCCGACCAAGCTAATCGCCTGTATACCAGCTCTCTGCCCCGGTACAGTCTGGCTCCATCTACCTGGAGTAGGCTGAAGGAAACCCTGTGCTTTTTGTTGATAAAAGAGGCTTCTGCAGCTAAAACCTGATCCCAACAGCCGATCTCGTTTCCGAGTTGTGTGAGCCCATTCGAATCCTGGTATTGGTCAAAGTGGTGCGCACCCTGCTCGTTCATCACGATGACTTCGCTGATGCTGCCTGGGATGAAATCCCCTCCCATGAGCTCTACTTTGATCTTGTTAGCAGATGCATCGAGGGTATAGGTTAATGTTATATAGGTGAAAAAGTTGGTTGGTTCGTATGTGGTCTCCCAGGCGAACGTGGAACGCAGCAGGTTGGAAGTGTGGGTGAGCAGCCCGCGCACGAAAGGGTATCGACGGATCAGAGCGGAAAAAATATTTTTGCTCGCGTACACCAGCCGGTTGTTAATCGTGCCTGAGCCAGACCTGGAAATCTTCTCTTCCAGGTTTAGCTTATAACGCGCGCTGACCCGTAGCGGTGAGTCTCCTTCGTGGGAATACAATTCCACCTCCCCCGGGAAGATGGTCTGCAAGCCACGCTTAAGAATGGGCACCCCAAAACCTACCGCTTCTTCAGATAAATCCTGACCTTCAGAAAGCAGTACCAATCCTTTTTGGATCCTGGCGGAGGGGTAGGATATACCTTGGTTGGTTCCTGAAGCAATTTGCAGCTCAATCCCATCGGTTAAAGGAAAGTCAATTTTCATACGGGTGCAGCGCTTCCTTTTCTAAGACTGCGAACCACCATCCACCAGCCAACCACCTGCCAGGGGATGACCACAACCATGCGGGCAACCAACCTGGTGGAGCGATAAATATCCATCCACTGCAGCAGCTTGTTCATTAGCTCTGGCAGGACTGGAAACAAGAGCTGAGGCGGTGAGGTATTGAATATGGTGAATATCAAAGGAAGAACCCAAACTGCCGATAAAGTGAGTTTGGGCAGCTCCCCAAGTGAGACCAGGATCAGCACCAGGGGTAGGATGAGGGTGAGGTTTTGCTCAGAAAGCCAGGTGCGGGTGAGAAAGAAAATCAGGATTAATGCAAGACTCTTCTTGAGCAGATCCACCAGTCCATGGTCACCATTCTGCATGCACATGGCGCCAACGATTATAGCAGGCAGCCAGGCGAAACCTAACAGCCACCAATACCCTGGCAGCACGTAGGTATCTTTCAACAGCTCATACATTGTGGTGAGCGATAATCCCCCGCTCATGCTAAATTGCGCATTCCAACCATGCAGGATTGGGCTGGCATCCCAACGCAGTATCAAAAACGGCACAACGCAAAATGTGAGCGCGGTAAGCGAGAATATAACAACGAAGCGTATCAGCCTCTGCCAGGGTGAACCCCAGAGGTAAACCATCACTGCCAGTACGACGGGCACTGGGGTTGGTTTGAGTGAGATAGCCAGAGCCAGCAGAATAGAAGAGAATACCAAGCGTTGCTTATTCAGCTGGATCAATGCGGTGAGGGTCAATACAGCCACGAGGGAATCAAATTGACCCCAGGCAGTGGTGAAATAAAGCAGGAATGGATTAAACAGCAGGAAGATCCACGCTTTGCGTGCGATCCCTGGGTTGCCACTTTGATCTATAAGAATATCTCTGACCAGATAAGCCAGGTATAGATTGGCGATGATGATTGGCAGCTTGATTGCCAGGTTGTAAATCAGAAGATTGTGAAACAGGGCATAGGAGAGCAGGTAGATCACTCCCAAAACAAGCGGCCAGGGTGGGGGGTACCCAATGCTTGTCATTCCCTGGAAGGCCGGGTTATGAAACACCGTCGTGAGATCCTGGGCGATGTACGGGTTCTGGCCACTGGCAACCAGGTAGCCGGTAGCCATAAAGATACGTTCGTCATAAACATGACCAAACAGCAACCCCAGGATCAGCTGGAGTAGGATGCTTGCCAGGAGGTAACCCCGGTATCCTTTTGGAATAAACTGCCTGAGGCGGTTAAGCCGGTCCGATTGAACCTCGCTCGACATACTATGCGGGAACCTGTGGTCGACTTTGATGGTAGGTGAGCAGTGCGATGAAAATATATGCCGTTGTATAGGGGACAAGGATGATTAAAACAAAATAGTGGGAATGCAGGATTGCAATGGTCGAGGCAACCAGCCCCAGGAACCCTGAAGCCAGCTCGAGCAGGAATACGAAATCCAGTGGGATCTGGTATCTGCGGTTGCGCCAGCCTTCTTTACTCTGCAGGTTTGCATATTTTGGTGTGCGTTTAAATTCCCACATGCGATTGGTAAATAAGGCTTTAATGGCTTCGATCGTGTTGCTCACGCTGATGCCACTTCCGAGCAAAAACAACACCAGGAGACTAGGCAGGTTTTTCCGGATCGAAAGCCTCTGAAGCTTTAAGGTCACCAGTGGCGATAACCAGGCTGCCACCATGCTTAACAGGATCATCGCATCCAGCGCCCCCCAGCTCAGGTCGTGCACCTTTGTGGCTGTGAGCGGGTCGAAGGCTGCAAAGGCACCCCCAAATGGGGTCAGCAAGTGCGAATGCACCAGAAAGGTATCCACTTCGAAGATGGTACCAAAGCTTGCCAGGAGAAAGGAAATGAACATCATTGGATGAAGCAGATACCCAGTCAGGTGAATATAAGCTTCCAATCGTTGATAAAACTTGATCTTTTGGTTTAGCAGGATCGATGGCAAGAGCTTGCGGGCTGTCCGCAACGATCCGTTTGCCCAACGCGCCTGCTGCTTTTTAAAGGATGGGATGGTGGGAGGAACCTCACCTGGGCTGGGCAGGTCCTTAAGGAATAATACGTGGTAGCCTTTCATTTGCATGCGATAACTGGCATCCAGGTCCTCGGCCAGTGTATCTGCCTGCCAGCCGCCAGCTTCAATCAGTGCGCTCTTCCGTAGCACGCCTCCACTCCCATTGAAATTCTGGAAGCATTTGGTCGCATACCTTCCGGTTTGCTCGATAAAAAAATGCACATCGATTCCAATCGCAACCGCGCTGGTAACTTGGTTGAAGGAGCGATTCAGGTGCGTCCACCGGCTTTGGATGATGGCGAGCATATCATCCTGGAGAAGATAGGGAATGGTGCGTAGTAGAAAGTCACTGGTTGGGGTGTAATCCGCATCGAATATTACTATGAATTCAGCTTGCGTATTTTCGAGGGCGATTTGCAGTGCACCAGCCTTGTAACCCATGCGGTCTGGTCTGCGCTCGGCATGGATATGAAAGTTTTTTTGCGTATATTCGCTTACAATCTCATCCACAAGCTGAACGGTATCATCATTCGAATCATCCAGGATACTGATCTCAGCATTTTCGATGCCATATTGTTCGACCATGCGCGTGCAAGCATCCACCAGGCGCCTGACCACATATCGTTCGTTATAAATTGGGAGTTGAATGGCAACCAATGGGCGCTTGGATGCCATGGAAGGTAAAAGTTGTGGGGTGCGGTAACGGCGAAGGACACTCAATAAAAAGTAGTGATTGAACCCATATACAAAGAACATGAACGTCAGGATGAGTGAAAGTACCAGGAAGACGATTTGTACGTATAGCATGTCAATCTTTTATATGCCAAACACGAACACGATGATGTAGACGATCACACCACCGAGTGTGGCAAGCATGTAGAGCGTATAAGCCCAGCGCATGAACAGTTTATAGTTCCTGAAACGCATACCCTTCGGCACCAGCTCATTCCCACGCAGCGCTACGAATACACCCAGCAGCAGAGTAATCGCTCCAACAATGCCGTGCACGGTTATCACTGCATAGTCGCCTTGATTCAATTTGGCTGGAATACCAGGCAGGATATGGATGATATAAGAAGTAACCATCGAGATCAAGACTACCAGGGTGTTTAATATCACTGCGCTGGTTTGCACCCAGCGATGGACTACAAATTGTTTTCGTCTCGCTAGGATGAACCCGATGTTGAACAATAACGCCGTGACCAATATCAGCACCAGGGTGAGGTCAGAACGAAGCGTGGCTCTCGTTCCAAGAAAACCGGGTGAGGTGAAGAAGTCTGACATCGTTTTTTTATACGGGCTCGGAACAGTTATAGGGTTCGATAATTTTATCATTCTTCAGCCAACTGAATTACCAAAAGATTAATGGCATGTAATTGGTGGCTTGCCGGGTGGTAAAATCATCTCGGAGCTCGATATGCGTCTAAAAGGTAAAGGCGAGTTGCTTGAATCTACTTTTGCAGAACGTGCAAAATTGGAGCAGAAAATAACCGGACTGACTCCTGCAGAGCTGGTATTTCCAGGGACCATGGGGGAGTGGTCAGTCAAAGACATCTTGCAGCACCTGGTGGACTGGGAGCAGCGGTGGCTCAGCTGGTATGAGGCCGGCAAGCGCGGGGAGACTGTTGTGACACCTGAGCCAGGATATAACTGGCGCCAAATGGGTCAATTGAACGAGAAATACCGCCTGAAGCATAAGGATCGTCCGTTGGATGAAGTGATGGCAGATTTTTATACCTCGTACCAGCAAGTATTGAGCGTGATCGAAAAGGTAACTGAAGAAGAAATGCTCACGCTAAATGTATATCCATGGACAGGGAAGCTCCCACTTATCGCATGGATCGCTGGGAACACATGCCAGCATTATCAATGGGCTATCCACATGATCCATCCGCTCAGCATCCGGCGGAAGATGGGTGCAATTAACAGTCCGTAATACCATTGTAATCATTGACATTTTCATTACTATAATCAGGAGAGGATGACCATGAGCGAACAGGAAAAGGAAACCAAAGTACGCGACGAAACCACACCCCCTGCACCCAAGGATGTATTGGTGGAGACCAAGCACAGCTTGACTATCGATGGGCAGGAGATCCGCTACACCGTCACCTGCGGAACGATGGTGTTAAAAGAGGAGGCTGAAAAGAAAGGCGAAAAGGAGGGTGAGTCGGAAGGGGAAAAGCCGCGGGCCTCGATCTTTTTTGTGGCTTATACGCGTGATGATGTCGAGGACCAGCACAAGCGACCATTGACCTTCTCCTTCAATGGAGGCCCGGGGTCTTCATCCGTCTGGCTTCACCTGGGATTATTGGGTCCACGCCGGGTGCTGTTGGATGATGAAGGTTTTGCCTACCCTCCACCCTATAAGCTGGTGGATAATGCCTTTTCCCTGCTTGACCAGACCGACCTGGTATTCATTGACCCGGTCAGCACGGGTTTCAGCCGGGCAGTACCGGGTGAAAAACCAAAGCAGTTCCATGGTTTCAAGAAGGATATCGAGTCGGTGGGTGATTTCATCCGCCTATACACCACACGCTACCAGCGCTGGACATCCCCCAAATTCCTCATCGGCGAAAGTTATGGTACAACCCGCGCTGCCGGACTATCCGGTTATCTGCAGGACCGCCACGGGATGTATCTGAATGGAATCATGTTGATCTCATCCATATTGAACTTTCAAACGGCTGACTTCCATACCGGCAATGACCTGCCTTACATCTTATTCTTGCCTACCTACACAGCCACTGCCTGGTTCCACCACCGGCTCAGTGATGAGCTGGAGAAGGATTTACATGCTACCCTGGCGGAAGTTGAAACCTTTGCCATGGGTGATTATGCTAACGCTCTGATCCAGGGAGACGACCTTCTGGAGGAGGATCGGCTGCTGGTCGCCCGCAAGCTGGCGCGCTACACCGGGCTCTCGGAAGATTACATCGAGCGCACCAACCTGCGCATCGAAATATTCAGGTTCACCAAGGAATTGCTGCGCCATGCCAAACGCAGCGTGGGCAGGCTGGACAGTCGCTTCAAAGGTATTGATCGTGATTCGGCGGGGGAGCATTTTGAGTTTGACCCCAGCATGAACAATATTGCCGGTCCGTACACGGCCACCTTGAATGATTACATACGGGGTGAGCTCAAGTTTGAATCCGACCTCCCGTACGAGATTCTGTCTGAACGCGTGTATCCATGGAGCTTTGCCGAATTTGAGAATGAGTATGTGAACGTGGCTGAAACACTGCGCAAAGCAATGACCGCCAACCCATACCTGAAAGTGTACGTGGCTAATGGTTATTATGACCTGGCGACACCTTACCTGGCAACACGTTATACCTTCAAACACCTGGGGTTGGATCAATCCTTATTTGGAAACCTGCGCATGGGGTACTTTGAAGCCGGACACATGATGTATATCCACATCCCCTCATTGATTAAGCTTAAAAACGAGCTGGTTGATTTTATTAAGTGGGCTATCCCACCAGCCTGACTCCAGCAAGATAAACCACTCGCATGCATTTATCCATTGTTGCGGTAGGCTCCCGCGGGGATGTGCAGCCATATCTTGCGCTGGGTTTGGGTCTGCAAAAGGCTGGATACCAGGTTCAGATATGTGCTGACCGTTTGTTTGAACGCCTGGTGACCTCAACGGGTCTGGTGTTCACGCCGGTGACAGCAGCCCCGGTAGATATGATGCAGGAAAACCTGTCCAGATATGGCGGACCGATGAAGCTATTGGGTTGGCTCGAAAGTCATTTCAAACCCCTGGCACGACAATTTTTCTCAGACCTTGAAAGTTTCACCCGGCATACCGATGCCATTCTCTACTCCACATTGGCATTTGCAGGTTACCATGTGGCAGAAAAACATGGCATTCCCGCCCTGGGTGTCAATAATGTGCCGATCACTCCCACCCATGCATTTCAAGCCCCATCCTTTCCACCCCCGCCTGGCTGGTTGCCATTTAAAGGACCCTATAACTGGTGGTCCTTCCGCTTCGCCAACCAGGTATTCATTTACCTGATCAAATCCATTGTTAATGAGTGCCGGCAAAATGTTCTCGGGTTGGCGTCCCTACCGGCAAGCTTCTATAGGCGTCTGGATGTTTCTCACCTGCCTCTTGTGTACGGTTTCAGCCCAACCCTGCTGCCCCGACCTAAAGATTGGGGTGAATGGATTCAAGTCGGCGGGCACTGGTTCCTGGACGATCAATCGGCATGGCAGCTTTCTGACGATTTGCTCAGGTTTTTGGAAGCAGGAAAACCCCCGGTTTATGTGGGTTTTGGTAGCATGGTGGACGAACAAATCGAACGCGCCACGCACATTGTTTTGGGAGCACTTCAGCGTGCTGGTCAACGAGGCATCCTGCTGGGCGGTTGGGGTGGTCTGGGAACCGGCGATCTGCCTGAGACGATCCTGTGCCTTGCTTCGATCCCACATGATTGGCTCTTCCCGCGCATTACGGCAGTGGTGCACCATGGTGGAGCCGGCACCACGGCTACCGGGTTGCGCCATGGAAAACCAACCGTGGTTGTGCCATTCTTTGCTGACCAGCCATTTTGGGGTGACCGTGTTCATCAACTCGGGGCTGGTCCGCATCCTATCCCTTTTGCTAGGTTAAACATAGAAAATCTGGCTGCGGCCATTGATAGGGCGGTAAACGACCCAATGTTTCGCCAGAATGCTGAGATTCTAGGTGACAGACTGCGGAGGGAGGATGGTGATGGTAAGGCAGTTCGCTATATTCAGACATTTTTGGAGATGAACATGGCAATACCTAAATCTCTTTTGTGAAATCGGGAACCAATATCAAGCATAGAACGTCATTATTATTGCGGTCAAACGTCCGTG
>JBAPSY010000042.1:0-7370 GCA_049281855.1 Anaerolineales bacterium | reverse complement strand
AAAGACTCAGATACGAGAGATAGTTGCGGAAGAAAGGCGCTGAATCTACATCGCTCGCAGAGAACGCTCTTCATCGCTCGCAGAGAACGCTCTTCATCGCTCGCAGAGAATGCTCTTCATCGCTCGCAAAAGTACGCTCGCGATGCTTCGACAGACAAAGATCGTCTGCCCAGGGTCGCAAAGATCGCTCCTCTCTCGCTCACAAAAATCGTTCGCGAGACTTCGACAGACAAAGATCGTCTGCCCAGGGTTGCAAAGAACGCTCCTCTCTCGCTCACAAAAAACGTTCGCGAGACTTCGACAGACAAAGAACATCTGCCCAGGGTCGCAAAGAACGCTCCTCTCTCGCTCACAAAAAAACGTTCGCGAGACTTCGTTGCAAAGAACGCTCCTCTCTCGCTCACAAAAAACATTCGCGAGACTTCGTCGCGAAGAACGCTCCTCGATATCGCCTCATCTTGTATAATATAACTGCGTGGACAATCGAAAGGAGGCTAAGGATGGCAGATCAAAGTGAACTCATGGGAATTTTCAGCAATCTGATTTCCGAGCAGAAGCCGGTGACAATGTATAACACCTTCCGTGGTCTGCCGTTCAGTTATGATGCCGACATCCTGGCGGTTGAAGAGGGAAATGTCGCCACGCGTGTAGATAAACACCAGGCGGTCAGTATGGCTCTGGAAGGCCGGACGCACCTCCACGCCAGCACTTTGCCACAGGTGATCCGGGCAAGCGTAGTCGAAGTTGACTTCAGGAAGAAACAGGCCATCTTGAGTGTATTCAGCGGCGTGGGGGATGCCATCGGAAAGCGCACCAAGGTACGCGTCCAACCCAGCGAATCACTGGATGCTGAAATTTATGATGGTCGCAGGTGGATCAGAGGCAAGATCGCAGATCTCTCAGCCAACGGGATGTGCGTTTTCACTTATTCCGCCTTTATGTATGGCTTGTCATTCGGAATAGATCGGGAAGTCTATGTTGATTTCAGACCTCCAAGTGTGGATGCGATCGTGCGTTTCTACGGGGTCATCACCAACATCAACGATCAAGAGGGGGCATATCTGCACCGGTTGGGGTTGAAGATCTTCCCCAATCCGGCGATAGAGCCACTGCTCGATGAATACATAACAAAACAGCAACAAGTGATCTTGGCTGAAATGGAGCTGACCTATCAGCGGATGTGCCAGGAGGACTCCAAGCAGGGATAATTCATGTCGCTTGATTTCCTACAGGTAAGCCAACAAGTAAAACAGCTGGGCGAGAAAGCCCTGGAGCACCAGCATGATCTACAGACCAAGCTAGTGGAAGCTCATGGGCTGCTCGTTGAGTTTGCTGAGGAAATTGAGCATCTTCAACGCAAGGTGCAGGATGTGGTACGCAATTACGACCAAACCTTGCGCTGCGCCCTGCCAGTGCAGGAAGCATTGAATTCCCATTTCACATTACCAGCTATGCCAGATCAGGTCACACTGATTGCGGCAGATGGCTCGCAGATTTTCGCCGACCGGCATGCGGAGGTTGAGTACTGCCTGGTCAACACGGGCGCGATCTGGATGCGCTACGGCTCAGCAGAAGCGCCTGTCACGAGCATCCAAAGTGAGCTAATCTACGCGGATCAGCTGGAAGGCATGTCAGATGACAGGCTGTCATTACAGCGCGATCTGGCAGAGCGGGCGAGACTGTTGGAGTTGGCATTTCAAGCCAGCGCTCCGGTGATCACCCTCACGGATGGTCCGTTGGAATTATGGACCACCACCCTCGAAGAAGGAAAAGTGGCGGGAGAATTCAAGAAATCGCTCGATATCTATTTGGGGGTGCTGCGTAAGCTGCATGAATTAAACGCGACCACGGCAGGGTATGTGGACAAACCCGGAGCAGACCTGGTGGTGCGGCTGTTGGAAGTGGAGAAGGCTGGGGAAGACGACCTGGCTGAAATGCGCAAATACCACCCCTTCAGGGGGGTGACAGATATTGAGCTGTACCGGGACATCTTACAACCAAGTGAACGATCGGCAATCTTCGGCATACAGTCACGCTCCTCCAAGCCTTACCAGGGTGAGCTTGGACTACACTTCTTTTATCTCAATGTGGGAAAAGCGGGACATCCCTACCTGGCTAGGGTGGAAATCCCCAGCTGGGTGGTGGAAGATAAAACAATGCTGGATAACCTGCATGCTGTGCTGGTGAACCAGTGCCGGATGATTGGGGCGAGGGCATACCCCTACCTGCTGCACCGGGCTCACGAGACGGCACTTGTCAGCCTGGAGGATAAGGAGCAGGTGACGCAGATGATTGTGCACGAGCTGCGTAATCGCGGCCTGGAAGTGGCAGGAGCATCAGCCAAGCAGTATAACAAGGATGTATCTGGAACACGGACGAGGTACGGAGCATGAAACAATTCGAGATTGGGCGGTTATTAAGGGCTGGCACGACCGGGTTTGTGGTGGGCTGCCGGGTGGCTCAAATTGATGCACCTTCCTTTGGGGCGCTGGTACGTGTGGCACTGGATGGTGATTATCAGGTGTACGGTCTGATCCATGATATTCATATTGACGATGATGGGTTGGTGCGGCAGCTGGTAACAGCGGATGGGGTGGATGAGGCGATCATTGCCGATAACCGGGTTAACCGAAATGTGCCATTGGAGCTGAGTGTGCTGACGGTGGGATACCAGCTGGATGGGAAAATCTCACATCTGCTGCCACCCCGCCCACCGCTCAGCCTGGATGTGATCTTCCTGTGCTCACTGGAGGAGGTGAGACAGTTCACTAGTGCTGGCAGGTTTGGGTATTTCAGGCATCTGCTACGAGCAATGGATCTTCCGGTGGGTGAGCTGCTGGCAGCACATATCCAACAGGCGGGGCTGGCGCATGCTGAGGCAGGGAATATTGAATGGAAGAGTGCGGCGACACAGGAGCTGATCACGTTGCTGAGGGATGATTATGCTACGCTGATGAGCGTGCTGGGTGCGTTAGGTGATGCATAAATAAAAATTAACCACCTAGGACGCAAAGGACACTAAGGTTAGAAATTAAGATAAAAGCCTAGATCAACCCTTTTTATAGTGATGAGAGTTTTCGGCGATTTAAAGCTGATATGAAGAACACAAACAAATGTACACCAAGCCAGTATCTATGAAAAAAAACGTTTGTTGCCATACCCCCCAGAACAGAAGAGGTCACGAAGATAATTCTGGATGCTGCTTTCAAAGTGCATACAGCGCTGGGACCTGGGTTGTTGGAATCTGTGTACGAAACGTGTTTGGCATATGAACTGAAAATGAGAGGCTTAAAGGTAGAATCTCAAATTTCACTTCCAGTAGTTTATGAAGGAATAACAGTTGATTCGGGTCTTCGGATGGATCTAATGATCGAGGATAGTATTGTTGTAGAAATAAAAGCGGTCGAAAGCGTAATTCCTTTATACAAAGCACAACTACTTGCATACCTTAAACTGTCTGGCATCCGGTTGGGTTTGTTGGTTAATTTCAATGTCATTCATTTGCGAGATGGAATTACACGGTTAGTAAATTAAAAATCCTTTGTGTCCTTAGTGACCTTTGTGGTGAGATCAATGGATAATAACCAAAAAAATATCGGATACGTTGTCGGCGGGGGGCTGAAGGAGAACCTGAGGGTGCGGCTGATCATTCCCTCCCAGCAGGTACAGGAAGGGGCTTTCGTGGTGATCGAAAGCGGCAGTTGGCAGTTCTACGGGTTGGTGACCGACCTGCAGCTGGGCTCGACCGACCCACGCTTTGCCGATGAACAGTCCGAAAGCAGGCTGCCTGCTGATATGGCGCGCCTACTGCACGGGCAGACTCTCTACACCACCCTGGAAGTGCTGCCGGCTCTGATGCTGGAACGCGGACCAGACATCAGCTCGCCGGAATATCCGGAATGGCGGGCAAGCCAGCCTGAAGACCCGCACCCACTGCCGGTTAAAACGATCCCTCCCCACCATGCCGAAGTGCGGCTGGCCGAAGAGGGAGATATTGCTGAAATCTTTGGCAAAAGCGAGACGGAAGGTAATTTCGTCATTGGCTACACGCGCGAGCAGGGTCACCCGGTGTGCATCAACCTGGACAAATTCGTCCAACGCTCTGCAGGGGTGTTTGGGGCAACCGGCACCGGGAAATCCTTCCTCACCCGCCTGATGTTGGCGGGTCTGATCCATCACAACACCGCCTCGGTGCTGGTATTCGACATGCATAACGAGTATGGCTTCGATGACACTGCTTCAGATACCCACAAGCCTGTAGTTGGATTGAAGACCAAGTTTGGCACCCGGGTGCGCATTGTGGCTTTGGGTGCTGGTGCCCTCATTCGGGGATTGGCGCCCGATTTCACCCTCGAGATTGACGAACGTGATATCCAACCGGGTGATATCGAGATGCTGATGCGCGAGCTGAACTTGAAGGAAACCACACCCACCACACTCGATGCACTGGTCTCTGAATTTGGGCGTGACCGGTGGTTCAAGGCATTCCAGGAGATGAAAGTTGGGGCGGTTATCGAAAATGATGAAGGGAAGAAAATCCCAGCACCCGATTCTGTGGCTGCCTGGGCAAATTCCGCCGGGGTGAATGTGATGGCAGCAGAAGGGCTGCGCAGCAAGATGCAGCGTGTTTTCAATTTGGAATACATCTGTGAAAACCCAGCAGGAAATGGGATCGAAGAGATTATCAAAACGCTCGAGGCGGGGCAGCATGTGGTCTTATCCTTTTACGAGCACGAATCTGACCTGGACTACCTGCTGGTGAGCAATTTACTCACCCGGCGCATCCGCGAGGCCTGGGAGAAGCGCACCAACGATTTCCGCAGTAAGGGTGCCAAGGAACCACACCCGTTGGTGATCGTGGTGGAGGAAGCCCACAAGCTGCTTAACCGCGAGATGGCGGGGCAGACTGCCTTCAGCACGATTGCCCGTGAGATGCGCAAGTATTACGTAACATTGCTGATCATCGACCAACGCCCATCCCAAATCTATGACGAGGTAATGTCGCAGTTGGGGACGCGCATCTCAGGCTGGTTGGGAGATGAGGATGACATCCACAGCGTACTCTCCGGTCTGGCTGGTCGGGAGGCGTTGCGTGGCATGCTGGCGCGCCTGCAGCCCAAGGAAGAGGTACTGCTGCTGGGCTGGGGAGTACCCATGCCCCTACCGGTTCAGTCCCGGAGGTATGATAATATCTTCTGGGAAGAACTGCTGGGAAAAAGCAAAGGCAAGATGACGACAGAGACGGCCATCAATGATCTTGGATTTGATTAGGAGCTCCGAAAAGTACGGGCGATGCTCCACAGAATATTGCGCTGAATCTCAAATTAGTCTGGTGATGGAAGCTTCGCCCCAACTATTATTAATGAAGGAGGAAGCATGGAAGTAATAGAATCTGGGATTGGTGAGATGATCCAGCCGCCCGACATTGAGGGTTTCCGTGAGTGGAACCGCACCCAAAAGACGCGTAAATTGGTGGATAAGCGTATGAGCGAGCAGGAAGCCATCAGCAGGTTCGTCTACGATGGCTGTTATATTGGTACGGAGCTGTACGGAACTGTCCGCTGCCCGATGTCAGTCTCGCGCGAGCTCGTCCGCCAAGGCAAGAAGGATTTGCGTGTTTGCGGGCAGGGTGTGCTGGAGCTGGACCTGTGGATGGCTGCCGGGCTGGTGAAGAAATTGGATATCACCTATATCGGTCTGGAGGTGTACGGCACCTCCAACGCACTGCGCAGGGCGGTTGAATCGGGGCAGATTGTGACGTGCGTGGAGTGGTCAAACGCTTCTATCTCGTGGCGCATGAAAGCCACTGCCATGGGAGTGCCCTTCCTGCCGGCGCGTTCGATGCTCGGTACCGACATGATCAAGTACAGTTCAGCCAAGGTGGTCGAAGACCCGTTCACCGGACTCAAAGTCTGCCTGCTGCCTGCGCTGATCCTGGATGTGGCAATTATTCACGTCCATCAGGCGGACTGCTTCGGGAATGCCCGAATAGAAGGCATCACCGGCTTTGGTGCGGAGATGGCGCGTGCGTGCAAGAGATTAATCATCAGCACAGAAGAGATCGTCTCCACGGATGAAATACGCAAATACCCCGACCGGACGATCATCCCTTACTACCTGGTGGATGCAGTAGTGCATGCCCCGTTTGGCTCGCACCCAGGTGAAATGGCGTACGTCTACGGGCGCGATGAGCCAATCATCCGCGAGTGGGTCGAAGCCAGCAAGACAGCTGAGGGCGCCAAAGCGTATCTGGATAAATATGTTTATGGTGTTGCCAACCACCAGGAGTACATGGAGCTGATTGGTAATGAGCGTTTCGTTCAGCTGGTGGAAGAACGGGAAAAGCGCGTTTAATCGGAGGCAGAATGATGACTGACCAAACCTATTCAAAAACTGAGCTGATGATCTGTGTGGCAGCGCGCCTGTTCCAGGATGGCACGACGGCATTTATCGGTACGGGCATCCCCATGCTGGCGGCGATGCTTGCAACCAAGACGATCGCCCCCAACCTGGTGCCGGTCTTTGAATTTGGGGGGCTGGGAGCGATCCTTGAGGATCTCCCGCGTGCCGTAGGTGAGGCGCGCACATTTCACAAAGGACTTGTGGCGGCTGGGATCTGTGAGCTGATGGAGACTGCCCAGCGCGGATTTATCGATTATGGCTTTCTGGGTGGGGCACAGATTGACCCATATGGTAACCTGAATACCATCACCATTGGTGATCATGACCACCCCAAGGCGCGCCTGCCTGGCAGTGGTGGGGGCAATGACGTGGGCAGCCAATGCTGGATGACGGTGGCTATCATGCAGCACGATAAACGACGATTCGTCCCCAAAGTGGATTTCCTCACCACACCCGGCTATCTGACTGGTCCCTCGGCGCGGGAAAACGCTGGACTACCGGTTGGCACCCGACCGATCAATGTGGTTTCAACCCTGGCCCTGATGGATTACGATGATGGACCGGGAGGCACTTACCGCATGCGTCTGGCAGCTACCCACCCTGGCGTAACGGTTGAGGAGGTAATCGAGAACACCGGGTTTGAGCTCATCATCCCTGAGCATGTATTGGTAAATGATCCGCCCAGTGCTGAGGAGCTGCGCCTCCTGCGGGAAGAGATCGACCCGGAAAGGTTTTATATCTAAGGACACCATGCTGGATTACATCTACCTGATCCACCCGCTGCGCCATGAGTTCTTCGATAGCCCCACACCTCAGGAAGAGACAGTGATGGAGGCACATTTCGAGTATCTCAAACAAGCTACTGCTGAGGGAGTGGTCTTGCTGGCTGGACCATGCCTGGATGAGACCTTCGGGGTGGTGGTGATCAGGGCAGAAAATGACGAAGCGGCGCGGGCATTCATGCTCAA
>JBAPSY010000041.1:0-3003 GCA_049281855.1 Anaerolineales bacterium | reverse complement strand
CCTGGCTATTCGTGCTTATACTCCTTATTTCCTCTCAGAGCTACCAGACAGCGGCAGCTCCGCAGGCACAATTAACCGTTTTCCCTACACCCACACCGGGACCAGATGGGAAGATCATCTATATTATTCAACCGAATGACACCCTGTGGCGTATATCAGCCATCACAGGTGTGAAGATTGAGACCATCCGGGAGTTGAATAACCTGGGAGCAAATGATGCCATCATCCCGGGTGACAGGTTGCTGCTTGGTTATGCTGGCCCATCCGGGGTAGCCCCCACAGCAGGGTTACTCCCGACACAACCGAACCTGACCCCCTCCCCGACAGCCTCACCTGGCTGGGGGATTTTATGCGTCCTGCTCTATAACGACCTTAATGGCGATTCGATGCGCCAGGAAACCGAGCCATCCATCCCGGGAGGGGAGATCAGCGTGAGCAACCGGCTGGGGAGTGTATCTTTGACTGCACAGACCCCTTCTGGAGGTGTAGATACGACTATTATTAATCCGACTCCACAAGAAAGAGGTTATACTTGTTTCGATCAGTTACTGCAAGGGGAGTACCTGGTCAGTGCAGCAGCCCCTGAAGGGTACAACCGGACCACAACACTGAACCAGACCTTGAGGTTGGAGGCTGGTCAGACCACCCTATTGGCGTTTGGCGCCCAGGCAAATTCAGAGCTGGAAGCACAGACTGCCATCATCCCGGAATCACCACGTAAAAGTCCCATCATGGGCATCATCGGGGGAGCGCTATTAGCCGCTGGAATCATTCTTGGAGTATACGCTGCCTTGTTGCGCCGCGCCGGGGGATTAAAAAGCGAGTAGCAGAGAGGCTTGTTTGCAATCTTACAAGCTGGCAATCTTTTTCTCCACACGGCGCAAGAAACGCGCTTCGTCGATCACCACCCGCTCGTGTTTGCCTTCACCAATTTTTTCCAAATTATCCCAGGCTTCAATAGAAAAGTAGACCCGGTTTCCATCCAAGGATAGCACTTCTGCCCTGACGCGTATCGTCGCACCCACGGGCGTGGGGGCCAGGTGGCGCACATCAAGGTGTGTGCCAACACTGGAAAAACCCTCCGGCAGACAGCAAGTGAGAAGACGGTGCGAGACGCGTTCCATGAAGGCGATCATCCACGGAGTCGCCAGGACGCGGGAGGAGCCACTACCCAGATGGATGGCGCTATTTTCCATCGTGATGGGAAAGCTGTCTTCACGGGTCATGCCAGGCTGAATGAGTTCAGATAATTCCATGATCAGCTCCTTGATTTGCTCCTATGCGATTATTCAATAGCACACCAATCGATCACCCTGTTGAACCGTCATCCACTGCCACCATTTTGAAGTTCGTCGAAGATGATTCTATCAAGCTGGATAAAGCCTATCCAGGATGGGGTATACGTTATGACAAGGCATGAGAGTCGAGATGACAGGCATGGTGAGTCGATTATAGCATGTGGGTTCAATCGAGATGCACTCTTAGCTTTTATTTACCTTCAGGGTGTATACTAACAATTCACAAGGAGGTTAGATATGAGCGTCAAAATTACCTGGTTTGGTCATTCTTCGTTGGGTTTGTCTATTGGGAAAAATATGATTTTGGTGGATCCTTACTTCTCCGGAAATCCGGCTGCCACGACAACTGCTGATGATGTAACAGGAGATTATATTCTGGTCACCCATGGGCATTTTGATCATGTAGGTGATGCTGTTGCCATCGCCAAGCGAACAGAAGCGATGGTGATCAGTAATTATGAGATTGCTGAATGGATGGGAAAGCAAGGTGTGCAAAAGACCCACGGCCAGCACATCGGAGGTGGGCATGAATTTCCATTTGGAACTCTCAAGCTGACCCCTGCCTTGCACGGTTCGGGTCTTCCAGATGGAACCAATGGGGGAAATCCAGCTGGCTTCCTGCTGACATCAAAAGATGGGATGAAGATCTATATCGCCGGTGATACCGGCTTGTTCAGTGATATGAAGATGATCGGGCAGGAAGGCATCGATGTGGCTTTTATACCCATTGGTGACAACTATACGATGGGACCTGATGACGCTTATAAAGCTGTCGAATTGATCATGCCCAAGCATGTCATCCCGATCCACTATAATACCTGGGAGCTGATCGCCCAAGATGCAGGAAAATGGGCAAAACGAGTCTCAAAGTTAGGCATACAGGTACATGTGCTGAAACCAGGTGAAAGCCTGACGATATAGAAGGTTCACCAAAGGTGTCTATGTTTGATAGGATTTTTAAACGCAAAGATCTGGAAAATCAGAGCAAGAAAGAAGGTCGCCTGCCACCCGGGCAATCGCTGACCCAAAAATTCCCAGTGCTCCATTATGGACCTGTGCCAGCCTTCAACCCTGCCACCTGGGATTTTCGCGTCTGGGGCGAGGTAGAAGAAGATAAAACCTGGTCGTGGAACGAATTCAACCAGCTGCCACTGACCAAGCTAAATATGGATATTCATTGCGTGACCCGCTGGAGTAAGCTGGATACCACCTGGGAAGGGGTGTCTGTGCGAACGCTAATCGATCAGGGTTTGGTCAAACTTAAACCCTCTGCAAGGTTTGTGCTCCAACATGCTGAATATGGTTTTACAGTCAATCTCCCGCTGGAGGTCGTTTTGGCGGAAAATTTCTTGCTGGCCACTCATTACAACGGTCAGCCATTAACACCTGAGCATGGCGCACCATTACGAGGCGTGGTTGGCTACATAACCAGCCGGGATGACCTGATGACGCCATATTTTTGGAAGGGAGCCAAATGGCTGCGTGGACTGGAGTTCATGGCGCACGATAGACCAGGTTTCTGGGAACAGGCCGGCTATCACAATGAAGCTGATGTATGGAAGGAAGAACGCTTCGGGTGAAGCTCTACTTAGAATGATAACCGCTTATAGGAATGGAGGCTAAATTGAAAGAGCTAATCATGCGATCCTTGAATCTGGCTCAATTGCGTGGGGCACAATATGCAGATGTACGTGTGGTAAATAAT
>JBAPSY010000040.1:0-12210 GCA_049281855.1 Anaerolineales bacterium | reverse complement strand
TGCTTGCGAGCGATTTCGATCAACATGGCAGTATTGTTTATATCTGAGTAGGTGACGCTTACCCCCAGCTTGATATCCCCTCGACACCCCCAACGTCCGGGTCCCATAAGGATAAACTGGCGTCTGGGTAAGATTTTGTTTAGCCTACCCACAACCCGTCCCACCGCAGCCAAATCTTGTTGGCTTTCCAGCTCACTATATTTGTAAGGATCGACATATACAATATGGGTAATATCCAACACATTTCCATTAGTAATAAATCGATTAGCGGTAAAAATAATCTCTTCACTCGGGATGCCCCTTGGGATTTCCGCGGGTAAACTGTCCTCCCCATAGCTCTGAGCACGACACTGCAATAGATAGAAATCAACACCGTCATGCGCAAACTCGATATCAACCGGATAGCCCAGGGCTTCTTGCAATGTTTTCAAAATGGCTTCCAGTTGTTTCATGAATGGGGTCTGGGAGATTAATCCCTCGAACGTCATAACACACTCATCATGATCAAAATCGACTCCCAAGCCGCTTGGTATGTGTAAATGGTCAGGTTGAAGAATCGAGATAAGTCTGTTGATAAGGGGATATTCTTGCCCATACTTTTTCAATAACGTTCTTATTTCCACAGTTTCAAAGGATTTCGTCTCCAAATTGATTAAATCGATTTTTTTCGGTGAATAACGGACGATCTCATCTAGCGAAACATTGACTGGCAGCTTGGGATTCCCTGGTGCCACTAGGACCGGATAATCATCACTCAGGCGATCGACCGCACGTGTACCCAAACCTGGTACCAGGCGAACCAATCCGTCTTCACGACGGATCCGACTGGACCAGCGAAAATTGTTGTTGCTAAATGCCACTCCGGCATATGCTGGCATGTAATAATGTCCCACCTGTGTTCCCACCACCTCCTGGATCATGATCCCCATTTCTTCATGATAGTCGACCAAGCCGTTCTCGTACCGATATTCAATCGGATCAGGACTGAACATCGACCCATAGACCTCAACAATCGCATCCATGATCGCTTCCAGGCGCTCCTCCTTCGTGCCTTTGTTTGCGATGAACAGGCTTTTGTACTTTCCCGCGAAAGCGGCTCCAACCTGGTCTTCTAATAAGCTGGAACTACGTACAATCAGGGGCACATCGCCGAAATCGTCCAGTGCTAGCGAAAGCCCTTTGATAATCTCAGGGGGTAGGGGTGAGTTCTTGAATAAGGCCAATACATAAGGGTACTCTTGCCTGACCTGAACCAAATCTTTATACTTTTGCTCAATAATGTCTTCAAGGTTGTTATAACCGATGAAATAAAAAATACCGTCCGAAGTAAGGTACCATGTCTTCGGAGTCTTAACCACCCGCAGTAATTCTTGATCACGCCGCGATTGGTTAAGAATCTGCGCTGCCAGGAAAAGTCCCGAGCTCTTCCCACCCAGCTTTCCATGACTACCCGCGGGAAATATCGCCCGGTGCATAAACCCGCTAAAATCATTTATGTTAATGTAATTCTTGGCTACCTCGATGAACCAGGGATGGTCGCTTAAAACGCGTCGGATGAGCGAGGTTCGGAACCATTTTTCACGCGGCGCCGTCAGCTCAATTCCCTGAGGTGCGAGCAAATGAAAGCGCTCGATTGCTGAGCTGATATCACCTAGCGAAGAGCCAGGGTTAGCCAATATATCTACCAGGAAAGCTGAACGATCCTCTTTAATCCAGCGCTGGATATTTTCCAGGATCGCACTTTGAGATAGATGCTGGCTGGCAAGGGTGAATACCTTGTCGCTGATCGACAGGAGGTCTGTTTCTGGCTGTTGTTTGTATGGACGGTTTTCACCAAATGCCTCGCTGCCCTCATGGAAAACCGGGCTGATCACCTTGAGCATCTCCTCAGCCTCTTTGACCTCGTGCCAGTATAGATAGTTCACCATCTTGCTGGAGATTCGCATCAGCAGCCCTGAGTCAGTCGCCTTGAGCATATCCAGGATTACCCCCCAATCACTCTTTCGTTCTCCCTCCTCTAATTGCTCCTGGAACACCTGGCGGAGTTGTTGGTGGAGTAGAAAAAAGCCAAATTGTTCTGCAATGGTATTAATCAGCTTACGCTCTTCTTTGAGAAAGGGACCCTCATCTGAGGCAGGTCGTTCTTCGGTATAACACACGCTGATCTTACCCACATCCTGATCCTGGATATAAATAGTGGCGCTCTGCACCCAGGGGCTTTCTTCAAAGAGCGGGGTCTGATAAGCCTTACTGCCAAAAACAATCTGCCCCCCACACACATCCGGGTATTGCCAGCCTGGTGGAAGAGCACGGATGATTCCTTGGCATACCTCTTCGATGGTGATCTCCGGGGTACTCAGCAATTCCTGCACTTCATACATGCAGTTGAGCTCTTTTGCCCGTTCCCGTAGTTGGTGGATCAAATTATCAAGTGGATTTTCGGTCTCGTTCATTTTCTAGTCTCAAGGTTTGCAGATTACCCCCCGGCTCCTCTGCCCATCGACCCGGATTTTCAACGGTGCTTCGAGTCTGACATGGCGGATGAAACGGGTTTCATCAATTATTTCCTGCCCTCCTAACCATTTCCAATCGATCTTATGCTGTTGGTTAAAAGGCAAGGAAAAATACTTAATGCCCAGATTGATCATGTTGTGAAAGTAGTGAGCCCCCTGGCTCAACTCCACCCTTACATTCGCCAATGTGGCTTCCACGATCACTTTTGCGCCGCATATCTGTCCCCATTGTACCGGGATGCCGAGCCATGGGTCAGCGGTGCCTAATCGACCAAATACGATTAACAAATAAGGGAGGCCAGCTCCCAATAGCTTGTCATTGAATTGCTCCAGGTCTGGAACAATTGCCTTCGTATTCTTTAACTCAAAACTCTCTGGTTTTATGTATACTACATCCTTGATATTCTCCACAATTCCGTTCCCCAACACGCTATCGGAGGAAACCATAACATTCTCGCCCTCCAATTCTGCCTCTGAAACATGGACTACATCGGTTGGGATTGCCATTGCCCGTACCTGTAAAAAACCAAAGCGGTGTGGGTTGAAGGTCATAGCAAACTCAATTTCTACGGGTGTGCCGAGAGATTGCTCGCAGATGGATAGCAGTGATTTCATAAGATCACTGAATGGCACCAGTTTGAGTACCAACAACGGGGCAAATGTCAGAACCCGTGGTCCTTTAAAACCTGTTCCGATTGACAGCCTGCCTGCCAGCGCATTATATGTGGAAGCAACATATTGTAACGATCCATCCTCTTCTGCTGCTACAATATTCTCCTGAGTAATATACTCGCCCTCATTGATTGGATCGTATTTGGGAGGCTCTCCCATATTCACCACCCAGAACTCTGTTTGGGTATCTACGAGCATGTCCGATACCGACCCAAATGGCGGCTCCGCCTTTGGAAATGCCGGTGAATATTGCCAAGAAATTCCTCCATCCACGACCGTTTTCCCCAAACCCAGAGCCAGATTCACCACACCATCCTCTGGTTTGGCGGGTTTCAGTGGGTAATAGTTATAGGAGCGCGCCACACCTGCCACTTCAGGGTAAAACCGGTTTCGGTACCTTTTCCCTACTAATTCTTGGATGATGACTGCCATCTTTTCGTCTTCGTCCTTGTGGCCAATCGTCTTCCGGTAACCCTTCGCCCCCTTGAAGTATGTGGATGCATATATAAACTTTATCGCCTCTGCTAATTGACGGAAACGAACATCCGGATCATACTCGTTGTTCGGGATCATCTTGGTATGATAAATTCCAGCAAAAGGCTCGTTCTTGGTGTCTTCTAGCATACTTGAAGACCGAATGGCAAGTGGTATATGGACCTGGTCAACTATGGAGCGTAAATCTCCGAGCACCTCAAACGGCAACTCTGCTTTTTGAAAGGCATGTGCGACACGAGAGTCTGGCAAGTCTGAATAAGCAAGGTCGTACAGCTGATTCTGCCCCATAAAGGAATCAAAGACATCTGTGCACAGGATTGCCATGGATGGGATTTCGACTTTGATATCAGGTAATTTTTCCTGGTCCAGTTCGGAATGAAGGATGTCGCTTATGGAAGCAAGCCCTTCAGCTTTGCCGCCCAGCTCCCCTGTCCCCAGGCAGCTTATTGGTGTGTCTGGATCCAGAAAATTTCGATTAAAGTCGATCGACCGCGAGCGTAATGAGCTTTTATTCGTTCTCTTCATGATTAGCTTTCTTGGTCTTCTATACCCAACCGCGCTCCTGACAGGCACGCACGACCCGCTCAACGGCAACGAGATATACCGCATCCCTTAATGGTACTTTGCGGCTTTGAGCAAAGTTGCTGATATCGATATAAATGGAGGTCAGGTGGACATCCAGCTTGCCCAAAACTTCATCTCTCTTCCAGAAGTAATTCATATTGCTTTGAACCTGCTCGAAGTAACTACTGGTCACTCCACCAGCGTTGGCTAAAATGTCAGGGATTACCTTGATGCCTCGCTGTACAAGCAATTGTTCAGCTTTTGGGTTAGTCGCCCCATCTGCGCCTTCTGCTATGATTGTCACCTGAGGGCTGATTTTCCCTGCATTTTCCAGGGTGATCTGGTTCTCAAGCGCTGTTGGGACAAGAATATCCACATTCTGTTCAATCCATGCTTCACCTGGCAGGCATTCAAAGCCCATTTCTATCGCTTTTATTTTGTTGATCTCACCAAACGGGTTTGTGATTGTCAATAACTCATCCGGGTCAACCCCCCCCTTTTTACTAAATGAATAGGATGTCAGATCTGCCTGGTTCCAGCTTGATACACAAGTGACCACTCCGCCCATCTGCCGGTAAAGCTGGATCGCATATTGAGCGACATTCCCAAATCCTTGAAAACTAGCGGTTGTATTCACTGGCTTGACGTCGAGTTCCTTGAGCGCTTCGCGGATAGCAATCATCAACCCGTAACCGGTTGCCTCTTTCCTACCTGCTGAGCCTCCCATATCCATTGGTTTTCCGGTTATAAAGCCAGGGCTTCTACTCCCGTGCATCGTCTCATACTCATCTAGCATCCACAGCATATGCTGCGCGGTGGTCATCAAATCTGGTGATGGCACATCCCATTCAGGGCCCACATTCCGGGCAATCTGTCTAACCCAACCCCGGCAGATTCGCTCCTGTTCTCCCACGCTTATGTTGTGCAGGTCGCAGATGACCCCTCCCATGCTTCCACCCAGGGGTAAATCCGCTACTGCACAGCGCCATGTGTTCCACATTGCCAGCGCTCGCATTGTATCTACGGTTCCTATGGGGTGGAATCGTATTCCACCTTTACATGGCCCGCGGGCGTCATTGTGTTGAATGCGGAAAGCGCGGAAGATTTTTGTATCACCATCATCCATGCGCACCGGGATACTAAAATGATATTCACGGAGAGGCACGCGCAGCAAGTCGCGCGCCGACTGGTTTAATTCAAGCATGTCCGCTACTCGGTCAAATTGTTCTTGCGCTATTTCAAAGGGATTGTATGCGTTTGGATTCACGTTTGTAGTTTCCTGTTATTTCGTTAGAATTGCTTCGTCTGGGATCTCTAACATATAACCCACACCTGGGCTGCTGACAATTAGTTTTGGTTTTGAAGAGTCGATTTCAATCTTTTTCCGTAAATAATGAATATAAGAACGTAGGTAATCTACATCATCCCGGTATTCAGGTCCCCATACTTTGGTAAGCAAATGCTCATGGAACAACACCTTGTTGGGATGGGTTGCCAACTCATACAGTAAGTTATATTCCGTAGGTGTCAGATAGATTTCGCTCCCACTTACAAAAACCACTCGTCGTGCTAAGTCGATACGCAAGTCACCGCATACGATTTCCGGACCGATATTCTGCGCTTTTTCACCATTTGAGCGCTTTACCACAGCCTGGACACGCGCCAGTAGCTCTTTAGAGCTGAATGGCTTGGTGATGTAATCGTCTGCACCCACCTCAAAACCGTGCAACATATCCACTTCGCGCACTTTGGCAGTCAACATAATAATAGGTACGTTGGAAAACTCCCGTAGACGTTTGGTTACCTGGTAGCCATCCAAGGTTCCCGGCAGGATGATATCCAGCAAGATCAAATCTGGTTGTTCCAGGGCGGCTAACTCAATCGCGCTCTCGCCACTGAAAGCAGCAATAACGTCAAATCCTGTGGCACTAAGCACCTCCCGTACCAGGTTGATCACCCTTGGCTCATCATCCACAATCAAGATTCGCAGTTTCCCTTTCGGAGTTGCCATATCATTCCTTATAGTGCTGTCTTGGGTAGGGAGAAATATATTGTAGTCCCTTCGCCAAGGTTGCTCTCTGCCCAGATCCTACCGCCATGTCCTTCAACAATTGCCCGGGCAATAGGTAAACCCAGTCCTGTTCCGGGGATATGCAGGCTTGCTGCTGACCGAACGCGGAAATATCGTTCAAACAGGGGGATCAGATCTTCAGGTGAAATCCCGATACCCTGATCAGCGACCATAATGACCACATCAGATGGGCGTTCCTCGCCACGGATGACGATCAAACCACCCTCTGGTGAATACTTGATTGCATTATCCAGTATATTTCGAAAAACTTGCTTTGTCCAACGTGGGTCAATTTCCAGAATTGGGAACTTCTCAGGAAAATCTACAATAATCCGGTGAGTCTCATCACGGTGCTGCATCTCTTCTGCCACATCGCGGGCGAAATGCTGCAAACGGACAGGCTGCCGTTCAAGGATTAGTTGATCTACATCGATCAACGAGGAATCGAGGATGTCCTTCAACATAGACTGCATGTTTTCGCTCTCTTCCTCGATCATGTGCAAGAATTTCTCGCGCTTTTCCTCGCTCCAATCCACATCATCCAGCAGTAATGCAGATGAGTATCCCTGGATTGCTGTCAAAGGCATACGCAGCTCGTGCGAAAGGGTGGCGAGAACCTCTGAGCGCATTCGTTCTGCCCGGCGTTCTTCGCGTACCTCATCAGCTTGAGCAGCTAAGCGGTCACGATCGATCGCTAGGGCAATTAAATCACTGATTGTCTGTACGAAAGGCAAATCACTCTCCGAAAAGACGGTTGGTCCCCGGATCGTTTCCAGGACTAGCACGCCATATTTATACTCTCCCACCTTGATCGGTGCTGCAAGCGTGCAGTGCGGTAGAGCATCTGATCCCAGCGCCCGGGTCATCACCGCCCGATTCGAAGGGCGTATATCTGCCATTGCCTCAGCCACTCGCTCAGGAGTGCTGACCAGGCGTCCTGCACCATCATCATATACTTTGCCAGTAATGGCTTCACCAGCTCTTAATCCTAACTCGCTGAGCGCCTGTGCATCGTATCCAAAAGCTGCTGCCGGCCGGAAAAGTCCTGATGGCTGGTCCCATAACATTACAGCCCCGACTTCTGCTGGCTCGATGACGCCAATAATTTTTTGAATAACCGCATTGAGTAATTCTGGCAATTCCAGCGGCAAGGTAAGCGTCTTGGCAATCTCGGTCAGAGCATAGAGTTGGCGCTGAAGTCTTTCAATATCCTTCATACTTTACATTTCTTGTAAAATTGAGCACGAGATCCAGACAACAGTATCATATCATGAGTTTTTAGAAACGACTCCACCCTATTATTCAATATATGTAATGTTATTCGTGAAAAATCCAATCTCAAATGATAAGCTATAACAATCGTAATGGTAAAAGCAGAATACTGGGAGCTGAGAAAATTAAGGTTATTTCAGCTGAAAATGATTTTGCGGGGGTATATTCAATCCTCCCTATATGTCATGTATGTATTTGTATTTTCCCCCTCATGACAGGTTTGCGGATCGTCTTTCCTTGCTTCATACCGATGCATATCGGGTACACTTCGTGTACAATTCGGGTACAGATATGCTGAAACCGCATGCAAGGAGCGCAGCGAATTGTATGGCGATCTTGGAACAAAATAGACGTAATAGACAACTTTTTTCCCTTTTCCCCTACCATTTTATCCATCGCACTGAAGGGGCCGCGGGTTCGAATCCCTCCAGGTCCACCTGATTACCCATTCCTTGAATGGGTGATTCTCAATTATTTAGCACTGAAATTTGTCTATTTACGCTAATGATTGAGCGTTCGAGCCGCTCCACACTCACTTAGTAGCTTTGCTATCAAGGTTTCTTTTTGTTTTGGTTGAGAGTCTCCCTAAGGGGATCTATTCGAATCTCTCCACACTCATTGAGAAGATGCTTCGATGCTGGGAGGTTTTTTTTGTTGAGAGCCCCCAGAAGGGGATTGTATTCAGGTCTCTTCACATTCATAACTCCCAGATATTGAAACGGTCAATGTCAGTTAGCAGGTCAATTCGCTATTGAAAATTACTATGCCCATACCTTTTGGGTGTTGTGTTTTCGTTTGATCAGTAATGACCAGGCTTAACTTGTGCATTTATATCAACCCTATTTGGCGAGCCATATTTCATTCATTTCTCAAAGCCTTGGCTTTCCCATACTAGCAAAACGCCTTATTGATATCAAAATTGAAAACCCAAAGCCAAATCCGGAATTTCCGTTATTGACAAGGCAAACGTTTGCCATTACAATTTACAATAATGGAGAACGTTTGCCATTCTGAATAATTACCGATTTTATTGACTGTTTTGGCAATTGATTGTTTAGATAGAGAGAATCGCGGAGATTGATTTTAGAATTGATTTGGAAAATGGAGGATCCGTCCGTATTTCCATTATTTCTGAAGGTGTCCACATTATTCTTGTTTGAAACTTCTGGTCCAAGAAAAGGAATTTTATATGCGTTCTCTCTCAGCCAAGAATTTCCTACTCAGAAGAAAAATATTCCCCTCACGTGAAAAACTGACCCCTTATTTCTTTATTCTTCCATCTGTTTTGTTCCTAGGCGCGATCCTGGGCCTTCCAATACTATACAGCATTTTGATCTCGTTTCAAAAGTACAATCTTGAAACTTTGGTATCTGGCAAGGCGCAATTTATCGGGCTTCAGAATTATTTTGCCATACTTGGCAACCCCCAACTTAAAAACGCACTAATACATTCATTAATTTTTACTTTTTTCTCCATTCTTTTTCAATTTACGATCGGGCTAGGATTATCGATCCTGCTTAATAAAGCTTTTCACTTACATAATGTGATGAGAGGTGTCTTGCTTTCGGGCTGGCTAGTCCCATCTGTGGTCACCGGAACAATCTTCCTGTGGTTGTTCAACCTGGATTATGGTTTGGTAAATTTCCTGTTGACCTCATTGAGGATTGTTAGTGAACCGATAGCCTGGTTCTTCCAAGCCAATACAGCAATGGCCGCCGTCATTATCTCAAATATCTGGCTTGGGATCCCCTTCAACGTTATTCTGCTGAGTGCAGGTATCGCAGGACTTCCAGAAGATATATATGAAGCAGCCACAGTTGATGGGGCGAACGGATGGCAAAAAGTTTTTTACATTACGCTTCCCCTACTCAAATCAACCATCATGGCAGTCTTGATGTTAGGGTTCATTTACACATTACGCGTATTTGACATTATTTGGATCATGACCAAAGGAGGCCCGGGAACCGCGACGGAAGTCCTGCCCACTCTTGCTTACCGACTTTCTTTTATTAATTTCAACTTTGGACAGAGTGCGGCTGTGTCAGTAATCATTCTGGCGATACTTCTCATTGCTGCAGTACTCTATCTAAAATTTACTTATGGTGAGGAGAAATTATGAGCCGAAAAAAGATAGAGACCTCCTCAAGATTTGCTTTGGGGTTATTCGCATGCGTGATTTACATCATTCCGTTGTTTTGGATGGTTTCAACATCGTTAAAACCCGTGGAGCAGATTTTTCAAAAGCCGCCCGTGTTATTTCCTTCATCCCCACAGTTAGATAGTTATCGATCCATTTTGGGCATGCATACCAACAGGCCTGACCTTTATATCAACACCGTGGTTTATTTTAAGAACTCTTTAATCATTGCCACGTGGACTACCATCCTGGTGTTCCTCTTGGCTGTCCCGGGTGCCTATGCACTCTCACGTTTCAAATTTCGCGGGCGGAGTGCCTATCTGCTTTTCCTGCTAGTCGCGCAAATGTTGCCCAGCGTTTTGCTTGTCATTCCTCTATTCGTGCTGTTCAAAAGGTTAGGTCTGTATAGCACATATTTAAGTGTAATTTTTGCAGACACGGCCCTTGCCTTACCATTTGCAATCATTATCCTGCGAACCAGTTTTTTACAAATTCCAGATACCCTAGAAGAAGCAGCATGGATCGATGGCGGTTCGCGGATCCAAGTGTTGTGGTTCATCATCCTTCCCCTGGTAAGGGCAGGCTTGGTCGCCGTAGGTGTCTTCTCTTTCCTGACAGCCTGGGGTGAGTTCGTCTTCGCCTTATCTTTCTTGCCAAAAACTGAGATGCAACCTGTTTCGTTAGGCGTTTTCCAATTTATAGGGATGTATAAATCCAATTTCGATACCATGATGGCATTTTCAACTCTCGTGGCAATTCCAGCAGTAGTTGCATTCATATTTTTGCAGCGCCAATTTGTCAGTGGCCTAACATCTGGATCTGTGAAATGAAGACTTATCTTTGAGAAGGAGGTGATGTTTGGTTGTGTGTTTTTCGCTGTTCTTGATCGTTCCAACCATAATCTACTGAAAGGAGAAATGTACATGTTCAAGCAATTCAATTCGAGAAATCTGATTCTGACGGCATTGGTGCTCGTACTCATCGCGACAGGTTGTGCATCACCTACCGCTACTCTAGAACCTACCACAGCAGCTCCCGCCACTTCAGCTCCCGCCACTGCAGCTCCTGCCACCGCTGCTTCGGCTGGCACTGAAGTCAACATGTGGACCTACTATGGCGACACCGGGCCGGCAGCAGCATGTGTAAAAACTGCCGGTGAGGACTTCAATGCAGCGCAGTCAAAGTACGTTCTGAAAATCCGGAACCTGGCTTTCACAGACTTCAACCAGCAGGTTACCACAGCGATTGCGGGAGGAGTTACACCGGATTTGATGATTGTCGACAACCCGGATAATGCGAAATATGCCGCAGCAGGCGCACTGGCCGATCTTACCGACTATGTGAAGGCTTGGGGGCAGGGCGACCAATTCCTCCCTGGCCCGTGGAACTCTACCCTCTGGGATGGCAAGAACTACGGCATCCCGTTGGGCAGCAACACCGTGGTGTTGTGGATCAATACTGACATGGCCACGGCCGCCGGCCTGGATATCAATAAGCCCCCCACGACGTGGGATGAATTCGAAACCTGGGCAGCAAAGATGACCGACCCAGCAAAAGGGGTCTACGGCACAGCCTTACTCGCCAAGAAAGATGAGACCGGCACATTCTTGTTCCTGCCGTGGGTGCTCCAGAATGGTGGCACTCTTGCGACCCTCGATTCCCCCGAATCCGTTGCTGCGCTGGCTTTCTGGAAGGATCTGGTCGACAAGGGTTATGCTCCCAAGACAGCCATCACGGACGGTTTTGCCGAAATCTATACCCAATTTACCACCGGCAAAGCAGGCATGATGATCAGCGGCACCTGGAATGTTAATTCCATTCCGAAGGATGCCCCGGACCTGAAGTGGGAGGTTGCACTTCTCCCTTATACCCAGAAGCCTGCTTCTTCCCTTGGTGGTGAAAACTGGGCCATGTTTGCTTCTAGCGAACAGAAAGACGGCGCGTGGGCATTCCTGAAGTTTGTCACCGATCCTGCTTATGGTACCAAACTGACCGACTGCATGGGTTATATCCCTAGCCGGAAGGACGTCCTTGCCCAGGTCGCGGAAAAGTCGGCAAATGATCCTACCATGCTGGTATTCCTAAAGCAAATGGAATCTGCTGAGGCACGTGGACCTTTACCCAACTGGCCTGAAGTTTCATCATACATCCAGGAAGCGATTCAGGAAGGATTGACCGGGCAGAAGTCGCCTGCAGATGCTATGAAAGCGGCCGCGGACGCTATAGCCTTGCTCCTTCCGTAATAGCGTTGTTGGAAACGCTTACGGAAGAGACCTGTTTCAGGAGCACAATCGGTGCTTGCTGTACCTACTACTAATCTCCTTGATTTCCCTTCCCCTGATCGCATCACCAGGGGAAGGGAAGCAGGAGAATTCTAAAGTCTAGCCTTAGTATGGGAGTAGAATTTGAAAAGTTATATGGGTACAAAGTTGCTGGAAATTCGAAAGCCACCCGTTATAAAGAGAGCCGTCTCAGAAGCACAATCG
>JBAPSY010000039.1:0-59594 GCA_049281855.1 Anaerolineales bacterium | reverse complement strand
CTACAAGAGGTTTATGAAAACCTCCTGGTCTTTGACCAAAATTTTAAGATTTCTCATAAAAGAATCGCAGTAAATAATTAGCTATTAGCTATTCATACCAAGTGTCAAGTCCTGAGAAATAAATATTCAACGCATTAATTGACGGAAGATCTTTCTACGTGTTACCGTCGATAAAAGTATTACTGGTTTTCGTATAGACTGCTCAACCAGACCTACCTGACCAGCTATTGTGATAGTGCAAGTTTATGGATTTGTATACAGATGGCAAGCGGCCCAATGATCTGGGGATGCTTCAAGCCATTCAGGGATATCTACTTTACATTTCTCAAACACTACCGGGCAGCGTGGGTGGAACCGGCAGCCGCTGGGAGGATTAATTGGACTGGGGACGTCACCACTCAATATAATGCGCCTCCGCTCACGATCCCGTTTTGGATCGGGGATTGGTACTGCAGAAAGCAATGCCTGCGTGTATGGGTGTAACGGATTTTCGTACAGCTCATTGCGCTCAGCTAATTCCACGATTATTCCCAGGTACATCACTGCTACCCGGTCACAGATATGCCTGACCATGCTCAGGTCATGCGCAATGAATAAATAGGTCAAGCCAAATTGATCTTGTAAATCCTCTAAGAGATTAACCACTTGAGCTTGAATTGAAACATCTAGAGCAGAGATTGGTTCATCGCATACTATAAATAAAGGATCTGATGCCAGAGCTCTAGCCACACCGATCCTTTGGCGCTGCCCACCTGAGAATTCATGCGGGAAGCGATTAATGAGACGTGAACTCAATCCGACCAGATTCAATAAATCATTAACCCGCTCTGTCCGTTCTTTTTCATGAGAAAATAATTTATGAATACGTAACGGCTCACTGACAATGGCACTGACTGTCCAACGCGGGTTTAATGACGCATATGGATCTTGAAAGATCATAGCGGTTTTACGCCGGAATTCCTTTAGATCAGGTTTGCTCTCAGTATTTATTTCCTGGTCATCAATGGTAATTTTCCCTTCAGTAGGAGGATATAAGTTTAATATGGTTCTTCCGGCTGTCGTCTTCCCACACCCACTTTCACCTACCAGACCTAGTGTTTCTCCTTTAGCTATCGAAAATGAGATCCCATCGACAGCCCGAACTGAACCAGCCTTTCTTTTAAATACCAGACCACTCGATACTGGAAAATATTTTTTTAGGTTTTCTACAATAACTAATGGTTGTGCTTCATTCATTAAACTGTTCCAATCGATGTGTCATTAAGGTCCACCCAACAAGCAGTTTTATGGTCAGGTGCAATTGCTACCAACGGTGGATTTTCTAGCCAACATTTATCGATCACATGGGTGCATCGTGGTGCAAATGGGCAGCTGTGTGGCTCAACTCATAAATTAGGTGGTGCACCCGGGATTGAATTCAAACGGTGATCTCTTCGGCGATCAACTCGCGGAAGAGCAGCTATTAATGCCAAAGTATACGGATGGCGTGGGTTACCATACAAATCATCCACCAGAGCTTCCTCGACGATAAATCCAGCATACATCACAATGACCCGATCAGCCAATCCAGCCACCACGCCTAGATCGTGCGTGATCCAAATTATTGTCATGTGTAGTTGTTCACGCAAGTGGAGAACAAGCTCAACGATTTGTGCCTGGATGGTAACATCCAATGCTGTCGTTGGTTCATCCGCAATCAATAAGCTTGGATTGCACGACAGCGCCATAGCAATCATCACACGCTGCCGCATGCCTCCAGAAAACTGATGAGGGTAGTTCCCCAAGCGGGAAGCAGCTTCAGGGATACCAACTCTATCCAGCAATTCAACTGCTCGTTGGTCCGCAGCTTCTTGGGTTATCCCTAAATGAGTCCGCAATGTTTCGGTGATCTGTTTTCCGATGGTGAGAACCGGGTTCAGGGAAGTCATTGGATCCTGAAAGATCATCGAGAGTTCATCTCCTCGCAAATGCTCAAATTCTGATTCAGATAATTTGATCAAATCTTTATCGCGAAAGATGGCTTTCCCAGTGACGATCTCACCCGGTGGAATGGGGATTAAACCCAGGATGGACAACATGGTGACTGATTTTCCGCAGCCACTCTCACCCACAACAGCCAAAGTTTCCCCCTCGTTGATATTGAAGGAAATGCCATTCACCGCAAAAACAGTGCCTTCAGGGATATGAAACCGGGTGCGGAGGTTTTCAACTTGGAGCAACGGAGAAGATATGTACTTCATAAATTCACTTATACTGCCCTGCTATGAGGATCCAGGGCATCCCTCAATCCATCTCCCAAGAAATTAATACTTAGAACGGTTAATAAGATAAGCATTCCGGGGAAAAACCACAACCAGGGAGCGGATTCCAGGTAGCTATTCGCACCATCCAACATATTTCCCCAAGTGGCTGTAGGTGGTTGCACGCCAAGTCCGAGAAAGCTAATATACGCTTCCGCCAGGATCGCATTGGCAACTCCCAAGGTAGCTGAAACAATGATGGGAGCCATACTGTTCGGTAAAATATGCTTGAAAATGATTCCGCTGTTTGAAGTGCCGGTCGATATGGCAGCAAGAACAAAATCATTTTCTTTAAGCGATAAAAATTCAGCTCTCACAATGCGCGCCAGATACATCCAGCTGGTCAATCCGATGATCATTACAATCACCACAACACTGCCGCTGAATTCTCTGCCAAATAATGAGACGGATGGAATCTTGCCACCAAATTCTTTAGCCATTACGATAAGCAGGAATATTTCAGGGATATTTAACATTGCTTCAGTAATGCGCATCAATACCGCATCGAGCCAACCTCCGTAATATCCTGCTGCTGCTCCTATTAATACTCCAGCAACCGTTTCGATGATCACAGCTGTTAGCCCGATTAATAACGAGATATGACCACCATAGATGGTGCGCGCTAAAATATCTCGTCCTACAGCGTCGGTACCAAAAGGATGTTTAGATGTTGGGGCTTGAAGTCGAAGGTTTGTGTCTGTAAAATTAGCATAGCTTTCGGGGAGAATAATCGAACCTACAGCTGAATATAAGAATAAAAGGATCAGCACAACTCCTCCGAACATCGCCATCTTATGCCGACGAAACCGTCGCCAGGTAAGTTGGCTTAAGGTAAGGGGAGGAGACTCGATCTCATCTTGTGAGAGACGTGGAATTTTGGTGGTCACCAGCTCAGCATCAGTCACTATGTGACTCCTACTTTTCATACCGGATGCGAGGATCTAACCAGGCGTAAACCACATCGGTAATAATCTGAAATATAATCACTGCTACGGCAATCATCATCAAAATACCCATTACGACGGGAACATCTGAACGGGTTACATAATCTAGGAAAAGGCGACCCATTCCTGGCCATGCAAAAATGCGCTCAGTGACAACTGCACCACCCAGCAGTAAAGGTAAATCCAACCCTACCACAGTTACGATGGGTAAGGAGGCATTTTTAAGTGCATGGATAAAAATAATTTCGCGCCGAGGTAACCCCTTAGACTTGGCAGTGCGGATATAATCCTGATTCATCACTTCTAACATCGTGCTGCGGATATATCGACTATACGCAGCAAAGCTTATTATTGACATGCTTAATACCGGCAATACCATATGTAATGCAACTTGTCCGACCGTTTTACCAACCTTGGGATCAAACATCCCCACCGTAGGCAAAAAAGGTAATCCCCAGCGCTTGAATAGCACCCCAAATATATACATGGAAATTAACGCAATAAAGAAAATCGGCATCGAATAACCTATGAAAGAAAGACCAGTCATCAAGTTATCCATGGCTGAATATTGCCGAATGGCAGAATAAACCCCAATAATTAGCGATCCGAGAATAATCAGCACCTCAGAAGCTAACATCAATATCAATGTGTTCGGTAATCGCTCGCCAATGACCTGAAGCACAGGCTTTCCCCTATTCACAATAGATGTGCCAAAATCCCCTCTAAGTATGCCTGTGCGAGTCCCAGGTGTTTCTGCAACACCATCCCCATCCATATCCGTCTTGGCCCAATCATTACCAACCAACCAATAGATATATTGCAGGTAGATGGGTTTATCCAACCCTAACTGGCGGGTAAGGCGTTCGCGATCTGCGGGACGTGTTATCTGGCGCCCTGCCATGGTGGCAATAGGATCCCCCATATTTCGCATTAGGAAGAAAAGAACGATGCTAATGATAAAAAGCAGTGGAATGGCTTGCAATACTCTTCGTAGGATATAACGAGTCATATACTTTAGAATTGTACCAAAATAACCAGAAATCCCACAGGTGGCGTGGTAATAGCTGGAATATTCCAGCTATTACCACGCTTTAGTTTATATAGGTGTGATTATCTTTGACTTATGGGGTTAAGGTCCACTCGGTTACATTATAGAATGGTGTGACACCAGAAAACTTGACATTTTGGAGGCGACTACCAACGGCCCAAATGTCCGGGTCTTGCCATATTCCCAACCAGTACACCTTATCATGAAAGATTTGATTAATCTGGGAGATGGTTTGCTGGCGCTCATCCACATTGACCTGGGTAGCCTGAAGTTGGATCAAAGCGTCCAGCTCCTCGTCACACAGGAAGAACCAATTACTTCCTGCCGGGTACTGATCACTTGGGATCTCACTGCAAAGCCAGTAATATAAGTCGGGGTCAGGGAACATGGGAGCGTCGGACCATTCCATGATATCAATATCTCCCGATGCGGCTGGTCCTTCTCCGTAGGAAGAAAAGTAAAGATCAGATTCATAACTTGCTATCTCTACTTTAATCCCGACGGCTGCTAATTGCTGCTGGAATACTGCCTGAGCATTCTGACGAACTTCGCGGATGGTAGTCCCATAGGTGAGTACCAGTTCGACACCATCTTTATCGCGAACACTATCAGCATTGGTATCCACCCAGCCAGCATCATCCAATAAAGCTTTGGCGGCTTCAGGATCATAGGGATAGTTTTCGACAGGTGGATTGTTATAGAACGGTAGTGAATCCCAGAAGCTAGCGGGTGTCTTAGTCAATCCAAGCATCACGTCTTGGTTAAAGGAATCCCGATCGATTGCCATAGCGAATGCCTGCCGTACGCGCACATCCAACATTGCGGGATGTCCCTTATCCGGGCTGATGACGAAGAACATACCCTCATTGTATCCTGATGGTTCGACAATGATGGTAATACCTACGTCTTTTAATTTCGGAGTATCGCTTACAGGGATGAAGGCACCCATATCACCATCACCAGCCTCGAGAGCTGCACTTTGAGCGGCATCATCTGGCACGAAACGGAAGAAGATTTCGTCAATCTTGCCTGGTTCACCCCAATAGTTGGGATTTTTAATAAAACGAGCGAAACTTCCAGATTCCCAGGTATCGAACACATAAGGGCCAAGACCTACCGTTGGAGCATCATTCCATGCAGCATTGTCCAGTGTGCCATCGGCATCAAATACCGGCTGCAAGATATGGGATGGCAAGATACCCTTCCACATTGTAGCAAGCCAGGGAGCAAATGGGTCCGTAAAATGGATCACGACGGTCTGATCATCCGGAGTATCAATGCTTGCAACTTTATCATAAGGATAGCTGGAGTTTACGGCATTAGCGGGATTGATTGCCATCTCATAGGTGAATTTAAAATCAGTTGAGGTCAGTGGAGTCCCATCCGACCAGGTTACATCCGAAAGCAAGGTCATGGTAATTGTTTTTCCGTCTGCAGAGATGCCACCATTCTCTACACTGGGAAGCTCAGTTACCAACCTCGGAAATGCCACGTTTTGCTGATCATATTCCCAGGCCCAATCAAGCCAGAGCTGATCCGTTGTAGTAACAAACCACATGTTCGTATATAACGGATTCAAGGAATCAAATTCTTGCGTCCAAAGAATTGTGAGAACTGATTTTTCGGGTGGAACAACCTCAGTAGCTGGTACTTTTGTTGGTACGACAGCAATTGTTGGAGCCTCAGTCACTGGGACTACGGGCGGTGCTTCAGTAGCTACAGTAGTCGGAGTCGTTGTGGTGGCACATGCGGATAATATTACACTAGCGATGATCAAACATGAAAATAAAATATTCGTTCGTCGCATTTCATTCTCCTCCATTATTTTATTGAATGTTATATTGATCTTTTATTATATACAAGCTTAAGGTTATTCAAGTTCAGTTATTAGTATTTTATCCCTGCCACCTCCTAGCAATGGATCAGAACTATTAATATATATAAACCGGTGAGCAACCTTATTTATTATAGTATCTATTTTGAATTTTTACCTAATACTTTACTGTAGTATTCTAGCGTATAATTAATTCATGGTGACTGATACCAAGAAGCAGATTATATCTGAGATAGACCATCAATCAGAGAAATTGTGGGAAATTAGCACCACCTTATTCAATGAGCCAGAAATTGCGTTTAAAGAGTATAAAGCAAGCTATTTATTAAAAGAATCGCTAAAATCTGCCGGTTACACCATCGAATCTGGTATCGGTGGATTAGATACTGCTTTCCGGGCTACATTAGGTGATAATTCCAACCCCAGGATTGCAATCCTGGCGGAATATGATGCTCTGGTTGGCTTGGGGCATGCTTGCGGGCATAACCTGATCGCTGCGGCTGCAATTGGGGCTGGAATCGGATTGGCATCCTTAAATCCAAAGCTAGCCGGTCAAATCCAGGTGATCGGTACACCAGCTGAAGAAGGTGGTGGAGGCAAAATCCTGCTGGCGAACGCAGGGGTTTTCAATCATGTCGATGCAGCGATGATGTTCCACCCCGCCAGTAAGAATTTGGTATTACGCCGTTCCTTGGCTTCTTCCAAGCTTAAGCTTGAATTTTTCGGCAAAGCATCGCATGCGGCTGCTGCCCCGGAAGAAGGAATTAACGCTTTGGATGCGTTGATACTGACTTATAACAATATTAATGCAATTCGACCAACCTTCGGTCCGAAAGATCGCGTCGCTGGCATTATCCTTAATGGTGGAGAGGCTGCCAATATAGTTCCTGCATACACATGTGCAGATTTCAGCATTCGGGCATTCAGCGCTAAGCGTAGAGATGTATTGGTAGATATGGTTATCGCTTGCGCTCAAGCAGGTGCTCAGGCGGTGGGATGCCAACTGAAGTATAGTGTAACACCAGGGTACAAGGAAATCATCCCAAATCGAATAATAGCGGGTTTGTTTAAGACGAACCTGGAACTGTTGGGGCGGGTTGTGATGGAACCAGACCCGAACGAAAGGATGGGTTCTACTGATATGGGTGATGTTAGCCATTTGGTTCCAGCTATTCATCCATATCTAGCGATCGCACCAGAAAATATTGCCGGTCATACGGTAGAATTCAGGGAGTATAGCAATTCTGAAGCAGGAAAAGCTGCCATGCTGGATGCAGCAAAAGCTCTGGCAATGACAACCATAGACCTACTCACAAATCCGAAATTGCTCTCGGAAGCCAAAGAAGAGTTAGCTTCAGATCTATAATCAGATCGGATCAATTATTCACTTATTTACACAAAGGAGGAATAAATCATGTCGGGTCACTATCTTCAAAGTCTGTTGGGTGATCGTGAAAAAATCATCCTCGGTACAAGGCACCATTGGTTCGTGCTGGCCAGCTCCATATTATTGGAGGTGGTATCCATCTTGATCATATTTACAGCCACATTGGTTGGCAGTATCTTGCTTTCGAGTTCACAACCAAATTCATCAATAATATATATTGTAGCTGTTGTCGGATTTATTCTGCTTCTAATTCCAATCGCGACGGGTACGCGAGATTTCCTGAATTGGTCCAATCACCAATTCATCATTACGAATCTTCGTGTAATGCAGATATCAGGTATTTTCAATAAAAGTGTGATTGATTCTTCACTGGATAAAGTAAATGACATCAAGATGGATCAATCTGCCCTGGGTCGGATGTTCGGATACGGCGACATCGAGATATTAACTGCCAGTGAGCTCGGAGTGAATTTATTCAAGAAGATTGATAATCCGGTTGGTTTTAAATCAGCCTTGATAAATGCTAAAGCTTATCTAGAACAAGGTGCGCCTGAACCAATCGAGAGTAAATCTGACGTTCCAGCGATGATCAGCAAGCTTGCAGACTTGCGCACGCAGGGAGTATTGACAGAGGATGAGTTTCAGCAGAAGAAAATTGAATTATTGTCGAAATTATAAGTATGACCGAATTTCATAAATATGAAGAGCTGACCTGGCCAGAAGTCCAATCTCTGCCCAGACACACCCCCATGGTGTTGCCATTGGGAACCGGGTATTCAACCAATCTGTTAGCTGATGTATTGGGTAATCCACCAACTGCTTATTTGTTACCTTCGTTCCCATTCGGATGGCAAGGTAGTGGTTTAGCTGTATCGGAACCATGTTTAGAAAATTACTTGTCCAATATCATATACAGCCTCAGGGATGATGGGTTTAGTAATACCATGGTTCTAATACCGCCTGGTCTCAATCTTGACTTGTCCATACCATGGATCGCTTTACCTCAGTACACTGAAAATATAACAAATAACTTCCTGCCACCTGATATTGACCGTGGTAAAGTGGTCTTAGTCCCAATTGGGCATATTGAACAACACGGATATCACCTGCCTCTCTCAACCGATACATTGATCATTGAAGCTATCGGGCAAGGCACTGCTGCTGCATCGCCTGATCAAACTTCAGTCCTGCCGGTAATGCCATTTGGCGTAAGCACACACCGCCAGTCCTTTGCAGGCACGCTCAATGCTGGTGGGCGGGCTTTTGAGGATTTTTGGGTAAACGCGATCGATGTTCTAGCCACACGTGGTTTTAAGTGCTTTTATCTAATTAACGGGCACGGGGGCAATAGTTCTTACATCATCAATACCATAAAATCTGCCGGGGAACGACACCGCCGGATCTTCTGTGCTACTGCCTGGCTTTATCTATCGGGTCCTGACGGAATAGCATCCCTTGAAAAATACCGTCAATCAAAAATTGGTGGCATGGGCCATGCTTGCGAGCTCGAAACCTCCTTCATACTCCACTTGAGACCATCTCTCGTGCATATGGAACGGGTAGAAGATGAGACTAATTTCGTCGCCACACCCTCATATTATATGGATTGGGTAGAAGGTGGAGCAATAATTGCCAACCCGCCTTGGGATGATGATACGAAAACTGGAGCTTATGGAGCAGGTAGTCTGGCGACTGCAGAAAAAGGCGAAATCTGGTTGCAGGCTGCGATTGCAGAAAAAGTTTCACATATCGGTGAGATACTTGAGCAGCAAACTCTTCGAGAAGAGCGACGTAAAAGTGGTTATGGGTTGTGGGGGAAACAGAAATTTGTCCAGGAAATCTAATGCCCGCAGAAGATGCCAATCGATGGAATTTACGTTATCAAGCCGATCCTCGTAACTCATTTGAGCTTCCACGCGCACTGCTTGTGGAGCATAACGATTTACTCCCATCCCATGGGTTAGCTCTCGATATCGCCATGGGACTCGGAGGAAACGCAAGATTCCTCATCCAACGTGGTCTGCGGGTTATTGGAGTGGACGTCTCATATATAGCAGTGAGAAAAGCTACATCTGAATTACCCACATTGATGGCAGTGGTTGCAGATTTGGAACAGTTCTTTATCCCCCAAAATACCTTTGATGTAATCATCAATTTTTTGTATCTTCAACGGAATCTGTGGATACCCATCATAAATGGATTGAAAAAAGGTGGAGTATTGTTCATTGAGTGTTTGCTGGAGGATATGCTTTCTATTCACCCGGAAATTAATCCCGCTTACCTACTCAAGCCGGGTGAGCTCCAGCAAGTATTTATCGATGGTGAAATGAGCAGGAATTTGGAAATACTTAATTACACTGAAGGTTGGTATTCAATGGCAACTTCACATGCTAGAGCTACTAGCAGATTGGTTGCTCGCCGAGTTGTTTAGCAATCCATCATACACTGCCACTAACTTGGAAGCAATCTTGTCCCAGGCATAATCTTGTGCCGCTTGAACTGCCTGTTTCCCCATTCGATCACGAAGGTTAGGATCTTGAATTAAAGAAGATAATCGATTGGCAAGCTCCACCGGATCATCCACCGGTACAGTAAAACCTGTAATCCCGTCTTGTACCAGATAAGCTAAGCCACCAATATGCGATGCTACAACCGGTGTTCCACATGCCATCGCTTCCAATGCTACCATTCCAAATGACTCATACTGGGAGGGGACCACTACAGCCTCTGCTGCTGAATAATAATATGGTAATGAGTCCTGACTTCTTTTGCCCAGAAAAGTCACGAAATCCTGTAATCCATAGTTTTCACTTAAGGCTTTGATCCGTGACATTTCGATATTATCTTGCTCGTCACTTTCATCAGGTTCCCCGCCAATAATTGCCAAACAAAAAGGATTTTCTTTCCACACGCCATCTTGGCGCATAATGCTGATGGCTTCAATCAGGACGTCCAAACCTTTCAATGGTTCAATCCTACCCACAAAAAGTAGCATACGACCGCAGGGTGGCACACCAATATACTCCTTTGCTTCATCAGCTGGTATCGGATAAAATTTACAAATATCCACTCCGGGTGGAATGACCATGATCTTATTGACATCTGCCTGATACAACCATAATAATTGGGCATATTCAGCGGTTGTTGCGGCGATGATCTTGTCTGCGGCTTTTAATACTTCACGTTCGCCCTCAATGCGATACTCCCCTTCTACCTCTTCTGGAGACTGGGCTACACGATTTTTCATCACCCCCAATGTGTGAAACATGTTCACGATCGGAATGCCCCACTTACTTTTCAGCTGAATGGCCGCGATTCCCGACATCCAGTAATGGCTATGGATCAAATCATATGAAATACCTTTATTATCAGCGAATTCATATATCCCATTAACAAACTGTGGTAAATATGTCACTAATTCTTTTTTTGGCAATGGATATTCCGAACCAGCCCGGATATGCACGATTCTGTTTCCATAACCCAAATCATGCAAAACATGGGGAACATGCTCATTTTGAGATCGTGTAAAAACATCTACATGAATACCCATTGCACCTAACTGCCGGGTAATTTCTCTTACATACACATTCATTCCACCGGTATCCTTTCCGCCTAATGTCGCCAATGGACATGTATGATAGGATAACATGGCTATACGCATAATATCGCTCCATTAAGGGTAAGAGTGCGTGATAACTTCATGGTTGATATGCTTCGTGAATCAGCTGTGGTATAATCCCGTCGCCAAAATCATCAAATTGCCACCGTAGCTCAGCCGGTAGAGCAAGCGTTTCGTAAACGTTAGGTCAAGGGTTCGATTCCCTTCGGTGGCTCACCAACAGGCAACGCGTTTGCGTTGCCTGTTCTATAATAGATTGAACCCATTTATTAGATTATCTACCATCCATAGCCGTATTCCAGTATAATTCCAACATGCCAAAACGTACACCCCCTCTTGTAATCGGTATTGCTGGTGGTACGGGCTCGGGAAAATCGACGGTCGCAAAAGTAATCATTGACCGGGTGGGTACCAATCATATTGCGCTATTACCCCATGATGCATATTATAAAGATTTAGCAAATATAGAGCCTGCACAGCGGGCGACAATTAATTTTGATCATCCTGATTCCCTCGAAACAAGCTTATTGGTCGAGCATATTAAACAGCTAAAGAATTTTCAATTCATTGAACTCCCGGTTTACGATTTTAAAACACATAACCGCACGGCCACTACAATTCACATCGAACCACAGCCAGTAATATTGGTTGAGGGAATTCTCATCCTGGCTGAAAAGGGGCTGCGCGAATTATTCGATGTGAAAATTTTTGTCGATACAGATCCCGATATCCGCTTTATTCGCCGCCTCGAGCGAGACATTTCTGAGAGGGGACGGACCAGTGCTTCAGTCATCCACCAATATATGGAGACTGTACGGCCAATGCATCAGGAATTCGTCGAGCCATCTAAAAGATATGCAGATGTAATTATCCCAGAAGGTGGATTAAATACAGTTGCTATGGATATGGTCGTTGCTCGGATTGAAGCTTTACTGCGTACTCACCATTCGTAAATTAGAAAGGGAAAAATATGGCATATCAGCAATGGTCAAAACCTCCCAAGATGGAGATTGACCCCAAGAAAAGCTATTCAGCCAACCTGAATACCGATAAGGGTGAAATTACTATTAAGTTATTCGCAGATAAAACCCCGATCACCGTCAATAATTTTGTATTCTTATCACGCCAAGGGTTTTACGATGGCACATTTTTCCATCGGGTGATCGCGGATTTTATGGCACAGGGAGGTGACCCAACTGGCACAGGAATGGGTGGGCCTGGCTATCATTTTGGGGATGAAATTAGTCCCGGACTACGACATGATAAACCAGGGATTGTATCTATGGCAAACGCAGGACCGAACACGAATGGCTCGCAATTTTTCATCACCCATATTGCCACACCATGGCTGGATAACAAGCACAGTGTGTTTGGTCAGGTGACTGATGGGATGAAGGTTTTAATGTCCATTCCCCCTCGTGATCCGACCAAACGTGATTCTCCTTCGGTAAAACTTCTTTCTGTAACGATCCTTGAGTAGTAAATCTATCGTGAAATCGAAATGGTTCCTGATTGTCGTACGAATATTATCTTTGATATTCGTAGTAGCGATCTCTATTTATATCTTTAGTATTCGTGATAAAGCTCAGGAACTGGCAATTTTTGGCTACCCAGGGATTTTCTTGCTTTCTTTTTTAGCCTATGCCACAATTTTTTTACCTGCCCCAGGAGTGGCTATCGTCTTTACAATGGGAGCAGTGTTTAATCCATTGTTGGTAGCTTTGGTGGCAGGAGCTGGAGCAGCTTTGGGAGAGCTTACCGGGTACCTCGCAGGTTTCAGCAGTCAACCAGCGGTCGAAAAGATCAACATTTACCAGCGAATGGTTGACTGGCTGAAAAAATATGGACCATTAGCGATACTAGCTTTATCTATAATACCCAACCCTTTTTTTGATTTGACAGGTGCAGCCGCAGGAGCATTAAAGATGCCGGTTAAGAAATTTCTATTATGGACCTGGATTGGTGAAACGATCAAGATGCTCATGTTCGCCTACGCAGGAGCATCATCCCTGAGATCTATATTCGGTTAAAATTAGGAGCATCATTTGATTAACATGAAACAATACGAGTCTTACTTACAGGAAAATCTGGAAAAGAGTATTTCCGAACTGTCTCGCTACTGTAAACAGCCCAGCGTAGCAGCACAGAATTGGGGTTTATCTGAATGTGCTGCATTGACAGCTGAAATGCTTAAAACAAGGGGCTTTACGGTTGAAATAATCTCCACGGGTGGAACTCCGGTGGTTTATGGGGAAAGACATGGACGTTCGAACAAAACTTTACTTTTTTATAACCATTACGACGTGCAGCCTCCTGAACCACTGGAATTATGGGACAGTCCTCCATTTGAACCAACATTGAGAGATGGCAAGTTGTTCGCCAGGGGTGTAAGTGATGATAAAGGACACCTGGTGAGTCGCCTTTTTGCGATCGACTCATTATTAGAAATTGACGGTGAGCTACCCTGTAACATAAAATTTGTTGTTGAAGGTGAAGAGGAGATAAGTAGCATCCATCTAAAAGAATTCGTCCTTAGCCATGTCGATAAACTTAAAGCGGATGCATGCATCTGGGAATTTGGTGGTGTGGATCATCGCGAAGTGCCGATCCAGTACCTGGGCTTGCGGGGGATTTGTTATGTAGAGTTATCTGCCGAGACGGCAAAGATAGATGTACATTCTGGTTTAGGTGGATCAATTTTTCCCAATGCTGCCTGGAGATTAGTTTGGGCTTTGTCCACATTAAAGGGGGAAGATGAACATATCAGACTCCCTGGACATTATGATGCAGTCAAACCACCCAGTGAGCGTGATCGAAAATTAATGGAAGCCCTTCCTGAGACAGCTGAAGAATATAAGACACGCTACGGTGTCGACTATTTCCTCTTAAATCTCACCGGTGGTCCAGAGTTGCGCATCACCGAAGTTTTTGAACCCACCTGTACAATTTGCGGCCTCACATCAGGCTATCAAGGTGAGGGATCGAAAACTGTACTTCCGGCGCGTGCTTCAGCCAAGGTTGATTTCCGCCTCGTTCCGGATCAAACCCCTGAACAGGTCCTTAAGGCATTACGCACTCACCTGGACAGTGAGGGGTTCCAAGATATCCAGATAAAATTCCTAGGTGGAGAAGAACCCGCCCGGACCGATGCTGATGACCCGTTTGTAGCGCTGGTGGTTGAGACTGCCCGTCCTGTATACGGGCAACCCATGCAGATTGTTCCCATGAGTGGTGGATCCGGACCCAACCACGCTTTTGTTCATTATCTCCACCTTCCCGTTGTTACTGCCGGCATTGGCCATCCTGGGTCGCAGGGTCACGCTCCGAACGAAAATATCCGTTTAGACCTATACCTGAAGGGTGCCAAGCATATTGCCAGAATATTAAAGGAATTCGGTACTTAAAGTAAAAATTATAAATATAACCATAATTAGTTAATGAGGCTTAATGTATTAAACTAGCTTAAGCCTTATTTCTTTTTCACATGTTTCAGCTCGGTCAATAATTCGTGCCCCGCTGAATGTATCTTTTTCCAGGCAGCTTCAACACCTTCGACTTCTTTCCGGGTTTCAGGTAGCTGTCCGTACCTTACCACCAGGTATGCTTCAGTGATCAGACCAACTTCCAATTGAAATTCCGGAAACAATTTTTCTAACTTTGGTAGATATTCCAAGGGTGTTTGTGCGTCAGCCCGAGGATGACCTAACGATTCGCATAATTCCATCAATTCAGCATACACCTGCCTGATACGAGCTGCTGCCCTAATTCGCTGCCTGTGTTTGAAATCAGTCATTTGCTCCAGGGAGTTAATTGCTTCACTCCATCCCTGCCGTAAAATATCCAACAACATCCGAAGTATATTTTCTGCTTTAATACTTGTCTTTTGATCCTCACCGGTCAAGCGACGTTCTCTATCCCTCCATAAATTAATAGCCATCCAAGCAACTACACCCAAAATAACAATAACGATGATGGCAACTAAAATGATTGTTTTTATAGCTGGTCCAAAGCGTGAGACAAACAGTCCTATTCCACTATTCCCAATCATGTCTAGTATTCTCTGTCCTAATCCAGACATCATTTCATTAAGTCTCTTGAGATTATCTCCAAGAGTTTCAATCCCTTTTGAATTATGAAAGAGGTTGCTCAGGAGCGTTATCAAGTAGGTAACAATCGGGTTTATCAGAAGCCACACAAAGATCAAAACAGAACCGAATAACCCCAATATTAAAACGCCTATCCAGGCAAACTGATCACCTATTACACCACCCAATAATGATGATAAAGCAACAACTAACGAAGCAGCAAGGATTATCCCCAGGAACCAGAAACGATTAAATTTATTTTCCAAGCCACCTCGTACCATTCCAACAACCGTCAATCGCGCAGCGCACATTGCCACTAATGAAGAGAATAAGAACAAGTAAAAGAAGTCACCCGGGGTCTCGCCTGTCACAATGGTATTAAAAAATATAAATGCTACATACATTACAATTCCAATCCAAAAATGGTCCATAACTGATGATGGGCCGACATGTTCTTGCGCGATCGATAGACCCCGCCAGAAACCTACTAGCACCGAGATGATGACGATGAATTCAACCGGTATAAGGGTTTTAATATCTGTAAAGCTCCGCAGGGGACGATTTAGTAGCCCGACAAGTGACATAGGCTCATGTGCATATAACAGGGTTTTAATCCCAACAATGATACCAATGAAAATGAAGGCGATCATCAATCCTTGCCGGATGGATTTCTTTAATCGTAAATAATCCATCAATCGTACTATCACATGTGCGAACAAAATAATGCACACGAGTATGAGAAAGACACGAAGCGCAGAGACAGCATAAGTTTCAGGAGTCATTGCCCTGAACCAGGGGGTAACCCAGCTTACTTCCATCAGTATAATCATCAGGATCGCGATTTCCCGCCAAGGATTCAATCGGATTGGGGAAAATGATTTCATTCAGATTCCATATCTTCGAAGGGTCGGTGGATGATTTGAATTCCGGGGATCACTGGGGGTGGTTCTTTAGCCAATGAAAATAAGCTAATACGACGTTCATGCTGTTTTAGTTGGATCAGTGTCGAAGCCAGTTCAGGGGTTGTCACTGCGGTTAGAATGATCAGAGTCGCTCCGTACTGCACACGCGGGATTTCCCTTAACAAAAATCGCTCAAAATTACCAGTAACCACCGATGTCACTCCTGCTAATGCTTGGAGCAAGATTGCTAGCTGCTGAGGAGAGCGACCGGGAGGTATTCTAAAGGGTTGATCTGCGTGAGCCAGACAGCCATTGGCAACCAATCCGACCTTATATCCTTCGCGGAAACCCTGATTGACCAACGTAGCAGCCACCTTGATCAGGTGTTCAAGTAATTCCGGATACACTCCCTCCCAATGACGGGTAAAGGTTGATACATTCATGCAAACCACCATCACTTGCCCGGTGGTTGGTTGATATACTTTTACCTGTAACTGGCCCGTGCGAGCTGTCGCGGGCCAATGCACTCTGCGAAAACTATCTTCCGGTCGGTATTCACGTATACCCATCGGACGATTGGGGTCCTCGAATAATTTCCGACGAGACCGCCGATCACCGAATGGGTCGTCCGCAGGGAATTCAAGCATATAAAATGGTATTAAACTTGGGAATACCGTAAGATATTGGCTTGGTCCATCCACTTTGATGTTTTCGAAGATCCCGAACAAGTCGCCCGAATCCAACCGGGCGGGACCGACTGAATAAACACCACGTTTGCGTAGCAGCAATGAATATGACCGCTGGGTTTTTTCATACCAGCGTAAACTATAAACGTTGGTCAGGAATCCTCGATCTTGAATATGACTTGGTGCAAGCACTTCCTCATCAACTGGTCCAACCGCTCTTTCCCAATCATCTTGTATACGCAACCATGAGATCGGCAAAAGTTTCCGATTCTCGACCTCCACTTGTAGCTCGATTCGTTCATCTGGAAAACCACGTGTGAAATGGAAGATTCTTCGGTACGAAACCCCCACTAAAGATCCCTTTCGCCACCACCATGCAACCCCAATAATTACAAATAATGCCGTGGATAATGTGATCAGGAAAGGTTCCTTTAGCAATATACCCGTCAATAATAAAATCAAGAGGACAGGTAATCCCCGTTTAGCCATATGAATCTCTAATCTTCCACTGGAACCGATATGGAATCAACGATATCGGTTACTAGCTGACTGGGTTGCCTACCGCGCAGCTGTGCTTGGGGAGATACCATCAACCGGTGGGTTAGCACATGTGGAGCCATATTCTTGATATCATCGGGTAAGACAAAATCCCGACCTTGGATGGCTGCCCATGCCTGGGCTGAATGATAAAGTGCCATGGTCGCACGTGGACTGGCACCCAATTGCACTTCATTGTGCTCGCGGGTTGCCCTGGCAATCCTGACGATGTAATCACGAACAGACTCCTCCACACGGACATTACTCCGTTCATTTTGCATTTGAATGATTTCAACCGGATTAGTCACGGGTTCCAACTCAGGTAATTGAGAGCTCGAACGGAATCGTTCAAGGATCAAATTCTCCTCACTCGCTGAGGGATAACCTATCACAATCCGTAATAAAAAACGGTCGATTTGCGCTTCTGGTAATGGAAATGTCCCTTCGAGCTCGACAGGGTTCTGAGTCGCCATCACTAAAAATGGCCTTGGCAACGGACGCGTGACCCCGTCGATCGTTACCTGTTGCTCCTGCATTGCCTCCAACAAGGCAGATTGGGTTCGTGGGGTTGCCCGGTTTATCTCATCTGCAAGCACGATCTGGGTAATCACCGGACCTGGTCTGAATTCAAATTCCTGTAATTTTTGATTAAACCAGTTTATGCCAGTAACATCTGAAGGCAACAGATCAGGCGTAAATTGGATGCGTTTGAAAGTGCAGCCTAAGGAAGCAGCTAAGGCTCTTGCCAGGGTGGTCTTGCCAATCCCTGGTACGTCTTCCAACAAGATGTGACCTTCGCATAAAACCCCAACCAATGCTAGATTGATAACTTCATCCTTGCCAACAATTACTTTCTGTACATTTTCGCGAATTATTCGACTGATGCTCTCGATCATGCTAACCTCCCGTTGGGGATATTATATTGCATCAAGATGATAATTAAGACCACTTATCAAGTTGGATAAATAACCACATTAATTACCCACAAGCTGAGATGAAGTTCAGTATATGCTTACTGGTATAATCCCCCGCATGGATTCCATCGTCGCCCTGGACATTGAAACAACTGGTTTAGACCCGCAAAAGGATGCCATCATAGAGATAGGAACTGTAAAGTTCAATGGAAATCGTATTGAAGGAGAATGGTCATCGCTGATCAATCCTGGAAGGAAGATACCCCCGTTCATTACTCAGCTTACGGGGATCACCGACCATATGGTGTTAGAAGCGCCATCCATCCAGAATGTCCTAACTGATTTGCGCCAATTCGTGGGGGATTTTTCCATCCTCGGTCATAATGTAGGGTTTGATCTCTCGTTCTTACGCAAGTATGGATTGTTTAGGGGAAATGACATACTTGACACTTATGAGATCGCTTCGGTGTTGCTCCCTTCTGCCGGGCGATATAACCTGGGTGCACTTGGACAGACACTAAACATCCCCCTTCCAGCAAGCCATCGAGCGTTAGATGACGCCCGCGTAACCTGCGCTGTCTATCGATCACTATACGTAATTGGTAAGGAATTACCGATTCAGTTGCTTGCAGAAATTGTGCGCCTCAGCGAGGGAATAGATTGGGCTGGCTTTGGTATCTTTTTCGATATCCTTCGCTCCAGGTCCATGGAAACCATTTCCGGCAGACAGGTCAGGCAAGGGTATGCAGGTCCGATATTTGATGGATACGATTCAAGGGATCTCACTCCACTATCCCCCAATTCTCAGCAGGTGTCCCTCGATCCCGATGAAGTAGCATCGGCATTGGAACTAGGAGGAATATTTTCCCATCATTTTCCAAATTATGAATATCGACCGCAGCAAATTGAAATGCTTCGAGCAGTTACACGAGCGCTATCTGAAAACCGACACCTGCTCGTGGAGGCAGGTACAGGGATAGGTAAAAGTATGGCATATCTGTTGCCAGCCGCGCTATGGGCTTTAAAAAATGGTCAACGGGTAGTAATCTCCACGAACACCATCAATTTGCAGGATCAATTAATTAATAAAGACATCCCCGATTTACGCTCAGCTATGGGGATTAATCTTTCTGCAGCTGTCATGAAAGGGCGATCAAACTACCTCTGCCCCAGGCGCCTGGAAAATATGCGTCGCCGAGGTCCAGACAACGCGGATGAGATACGGGTACTTTCTAAAGTGCTGGTTTGGTCACAGTCCACAACCAGTGGTGATCGTAATGAGATCAATCTAAATGGACCAATCGAACGTGATGTTTGGATGCGATTATCCGCTGAAGATGAGGGTTGCACAACTGAAAATTGCCTGAAGCGTGGAAGCATTTGCCCATTTTATCGTGCCAAGCAAGCAGCACTTTCAGCTCATATTTTGGTAGTCAATCATGCTCTATTACTCGCCGATGTCGCTACAGACAACCGCGTGCTGCCAGAATACAATTATGTGATCATAGATGAAGCCCACCATTTGGAAGAAGCCACAACCAATGCACTCAGCTTTCGAATAACCCAATCGATGATTGATCGTGCTGTAAGAGAATTAGGTAGTCCGAATTCTGGTTCTTTGGGTAAGTTAATCACCATTCTTGAAGGGAACGTACCACCATCTGATTTTGCTGTTATAAATCATTTTATTCAACAGGCGACAGATCATGCATTTCACTTCCAAACCACAACTCAAGATTTTTTTCGTTCTATAGAACAATTCCTTCTTGAACAACGAGAGGGAAATGAAATTGGTATGTACGCCCACCAAGAACGGATCTTGCCTGCAACCCGCACACAACCTGCCTGGGCGGATGTCGAAGCTGCATGGGAAGAATGTGAAACCTCGCTCAATCCATTAATTGATAATCTGGCGAAAATGATTCAAGCTTTGGGTGATATCAGAGAAAGCTTTCCTGAGGAGGATGATGATATCATTTCCAATCTAAGCACTTTGTATCGAAGATTAGGTGAAATCCAGAATAATCTGGACGGAATGGTGTTTGAGCCAAGGGGAGATTCAATCTATTGGTTTGAAATCCAGCCAAATGGGAAACAGATGTCGCTCAATGCTGCTCCATTGCACATAGGTCCTTTGATGCAGAAATATCTATGGAATGAAAAATCATCAGTCATTCTCACCTCTGCCACATTAACCGCCGCAGGTGAATTTAATTATCTCCGTGGCAGATTGAATGCTGATGAAGCATATGATCTCTCCGTCGGTTCACCTTTCGATTATGAATCCTCGGTTTTGTTATACATCGCAAATGATATTCCAGAACCTTCTGACCGATCTGGCCACCAACGGGCGATCGAACAAGGAATCCTAAAGTTATGCCTTTCAACGGGTGGCAGAGCACTCGTGCTTTTCACATCTTACGATCAATTAAAAAGGACTTCCCGTACCATTGTCCCCCTTTTATCGCGCAAAGACATACGGGTTTATGAGCAAGGGGAAGGTGCTTCAGCTAACACCCTCCTTGAGAGCTTCCGTGCAGATGATCATGCTGTCTTACTAGGAACTAAGGCGTTTTGGGAAGGCGTAGATGTACCGGGTGTGGCATTATCGGTTTTGATCATCGTCAAGCTACCTTTCGATGTTCCATCCGACCCGATAATCGCTGCCCGGTCTGAGACATTCGAAGACCCATTCAGTGAATACTCGCTTCCCGAGGCAATCTTACGTTTTCGCCAGGGTTTTGGACGATTAATCCGCACACAATCCGACCGAGGGGTAGTGGCAATATTTGATCGCCGAATTATGACCAAACGTTATGGTCGCTTGTTCACCGAATCTCTCCCAACCTGCACCACAAAGGTTGGTCCAATTGGTGACCTACCTCAGATGGCTGTTAAATGGCTCAATTTATAATAAATTAGGAAAAGGGGGAGCAAATTAATTAATGCTGGCTAACTCACTCAATTTCTACTTCCCCGCTCGTTGTAACCTGCGATAAAAAACTAATAAAGTGCTGCCATAACGTCTTTGATCAAATTCGATGAGGTTATAAATAGGCATCTCTTCGCTAATAGGTTTATACTCAATTGGGTGGATTTGAACGATCACCCAGGCATCCTCCGAAAGCCATTCGATGTGAGTGTCCAGAGACTTTAATGCCCTGATCCATATCTCTTTATATTGAGGAGGGGCAATATACACATAATCATAGATATGATTGATAGGGCGTTCTAACACTACAAACGCATCCATATGTGTTACGACTGCACCTTCTTCTAGACCAGTAATTTTCAGATTTTCACGGATGATTGTGATCGGTTGCCGGTTGCGTTCCACAAAGCAGACGTATTCCGCTCCCCTACTTAATGCTTCAATACCGACACTACCTGTACCGGCAAATAAATCCAATAACGTTGCCCCTTGAATGTCTGTTCCAATAATATTGAACAAAGCTTCTCTGACTTTATCAGTAATTGGTCGAGTCATCTCGCCGGGTACAGATCGGATTCTTCGTCCCCGTGCTTTTCCCCCAATTATTCGAAGCTCACTCACGCCTTGCAGCCTGTAGGGCTGCTATGATATTAGCCCTTGGGGTTGTAATCTGTAGCACACATCCTGTTCCCAGAATAAAACGTTTATTCTCGGTTGATATGATCGCATCGGATGCTTCGGAATGGACATGTTCTGGGGTACCCAATTCCATCGTTCGTTGCCGTTGGAGCCCACCACAAACCACCCCAGGGAATAATTTCTTACCTTCAGCCAAGGTTGGAAATGTCTCTCGATCATGCCAGTTTATCACCTCTACAGGATAATCGGTGAAAATCTTGAACATGATATTCTCTCCGTGCAGATGAAGCATATTCAACCATTTTTCATGGACCGATTCAAGGATGTCAAGATCTAATTTTCTACCAAATCGAATATATTCATCTTCGGAAAGTAAATGATAATTTGCGTGTTGTACTGCATAGAATATTCCTGAGATTCCAGTTTTGTTGGCAGCCTCAATAAACCTGCGAGTTGTCTCGGCGATTTTCTCTAATCCTGCAGTAACTGCATCAGGAAATTGACGGAGATGCACCAATAACGTTTCTCCGCCAACAAGGTTTTTAGCCTGTGCTAAAGGGCTAAATATTGTCTGAAGAACTGGAACATTTAGTCCAAGTTCATCGATGATTATTTTTAAACATGATAATTGGTCACCCAATGAACCTTTATATGGGTCAAGGACCGGTAAATGTAACCAATCCTCCGGCGAATGGATGACTTTGCGTGTATATTGCCTTGTGCCCTCAGGATTTCCCCGCCATTCATCCTCCACACCCCACTCTTTTAGACAATAAGACGAGGATGGAGTTACTTTGACCAGATCAAAATCGTATAATTTCTGGAACTCAAGAATGGCCTGAGCAAGTCCTCCTGGAGTTTGATCATCTACAGGAAAATGCCTCCAAAGCGCAGTAGGCGTTCTATCCGGTAGATCCCCACTGAGACAATTTTCGATCCGTTGTCGATGAGTTATCCGATATGCTTCCAAATCTCTTTCTCCAGATTCCAGTCACCTTGAGTCATTTCGTTAACATGACCAAGAGCCATTCGTCGAAGCATATCGAATTTGGTAGTTTTTTCATCAGGTTTAGCACTAATTAGATCTAACACCTGTTTAAACGCTGCCACTGCATCTACCTTTCGGTTCATGGCTTTTAATACCATACCAAGGCTATAAAACGAATCAATATTATTGCCATCCAACGAAATCGCTTTTTTTAGGTCAGCCTCGGCTTCGTTGAATTGCTTGCGTGCATAATATGCCATTCCCCGGCGCTGAAATTCATCCACCGTTGATGGTTCTCCCATTCCGGTTGGATCGACCGGAAGTGACTTGACCTTATATATTTCCTTTTTCTTAAACAACTTATTCATTTTACATATCTCCTCATCTCATGATGTCATCAAAGTATCATTAACTGCATTCTTGATTTCTTTCTCTTCAACAATTTGATCTGTGAAATATTTTTCAATGAATGCTGAACGGCGCATTCGCAATGCCATCGGAGCAATGATTTGAAGATCTTCAGATTCAACCACCTTCCTGTTATCCAATGCAGCAAATGCTCTAGATGCTTCAAACAAGGTGATTTCCGCTCTTAATGAATCTATTTTCAAGGAGTGAATTAAATCCAACCCTTGTTTGGATACAGTCTCAGGAATTTTGACTTCCGGAAGAATATCCCTGGCTATCTGAACCTCAATTTGCGCTGTGTTTGTTTCGTTTCTATATTCTAGCATTACTTGTCGAGGGTTTGAAAGATATCTCTGGACTCTCTCATAAACTTCCAAACGCTGATTGGTGTCTTCTAGCCCTTTGACAATAACACGTAACCCAAAACGATCCATAATTTGAGGACGAAGCCGTCCTTCTTCTGGATTCATTGTGCCAATAAGAACAAAATGTGCACGGAACGTAGCCGCAAGAGCCCCGCGCCTCACCGTATAAGATCCATATGCAGCAGCATCCAATATGGCATCTACCACGTCATCAGATAATAAATTAACTTCGTCCACGAGCAGCAAATTGCGATCGGCATGTGCCAAAATTCCGCGATGTAATCGCAATCGCTCATGCTCAATACCGTTATCTACAACAGCCCCAACGACATCTTCAATACGTGCATTCAATGGCAGCTCTACCAGTCGAATTTTATCCAATGCAGCTAAAGGCTCCCCTCTGGCATACTTTTTCGCACAATTTGAGCACACTGCATCGATTCCACCGGTTTCAATATCTTCCGGCAGACAGCCGTAATAACACAAGCTTCTTGGCACTTCAGGTAGTAGATCAACCAAACCACGAATCGCAGTGGTTTTTCCGGTACCCCGTGAACCTACGAGCAGTACCCCACCAATCGCTGGATTAATCAAGGCAAGGAGTAGAGCATATTTCATCTCTACTTGTCCAACCATGGCAAGAAATGGAAAGGGCAACGCTTCGACAAGACCACTGTCTTGTTGCACCTGAGATTCTCCCCATCTTTTTCCAGAAACGTGCTCAATAAGATCCTTCAAGGAACGAAATGAATTTTCGCTCTCAGGAGGATTATTTGATCCATTTTCTAGGCTGGGATTTTCTTCGACCATGAGACTGCTCAATCAGAATTAATCCATATCCTCGCGTAATTCACCAAAGTCTACCGGTGGAAGCAAGTCTGGCCTATCCAACATAACATCCATCTCACCAAAAGTCAACTCTGACATCATGGGTGGCAGAGGCGAGCATGCAGGAGGATTAATTTTCATTGTAAATGGTGGAATAATATCAATCCTTGATCTGGTATACCCGTCTGCTAATTTTCGCAATATCCGCGGTCCATCTGCCAGCCAGCCAACATAATGTCCGTGAGTAGAATATATAACTCGATCTGAGGATATCCAACCGATCCATTCTCCTTCACAATTGAAAATATATGGATAAGCCAAGAAAGCTGCAACATCACCTGCAGTGGTAAAAATGGGAATAAGGGCATTATCCGTTGTCATGGATCACTCTCCCAAGATTATACACATTTAGTTCGAATATTATATACACCTGTTTATCTACTTCGCTATTGTACATCGCTATAGGTCCAATAGCGATTTACAAAAAAATTCCAAAATAGAACTATCCCAACTGCAACGGCTAATGTAATATTTTCACCCATCGCATCTGGAGGAAGAAACAAATATCGGTCTGGTAATGTGTGAAACATTTTCGTGATTTCTGGTTCCAAAAATCTCAAGATCGGAATTCGTATTGCCAATCCAATTACATTCACGAAGGCAAATTGAAATAATTGTTTTACGATTGGTTTTGAGCGTGAATCTGGATAGGTCCAGATACGATTCCAAAAAAAGTTACTTAATATGGCACAGATAAAGGAAATTGCTCCCGACCAAACATATGGGAGACCAAATAATCGATGTAGGAGATTCTCTATACCGAAATCGACGACAGCACCTACCACACCGACGACCAAAAATCGTAAAAATCGTGTCCGTTCACGTGGATTGATGAATACGCGCGTCATCCTAATCCAAGTTTTTGACGAAAATAAGGAATAGTTTTAAGCAACCCATCATCCAAGCTAAAGTTTGGCTCCCATCCAAGAATTGTACGGGCACGTGTGATATCAGGCCGTCGACGTTGTGGGTCGCTCTCCAACCGATCACCTGGTATAAATACGATCCCGGCTTGATTTCCAACGATCTTATTGATCTTTTCGGCAAATTCGAGGATGGTTAATTCTACCGGATTACCAATATTGACTGGTAAATGCTCATCCGATAATAATAAACGCACAATACCTTCGACAAGGTCATCAACGAAACAAAAACTGCGTGTTTGTTGTCCATCTCCATAAACGGTTAGCGGCTCGCCACGCAATGCCTGTTGAAGAAAATTCGGTACCACTCTACCATCGTCAAGATGCATTCTAGGACCGTAGGTATTAAAAATGCGTGCAATACGGGTATTAATCCCATGAAACCGGTGATATGCCATGGTCAGCGCTTCTGCAAAGCGCTTCGCCTCGTCATACACTGAACGAGTACCAATCGGGTCTACATGCCCCCAATAACTCTCGGTTTGTGGATGCTCCAATGGATCTCCATAGATCTCACTAGTGCTGGCTAATAAAAACTTTGCCTCATTTGTTCTTGCTAAACCGAGTGTATTATGAGTTCCGAGGGCGCCTGCTTTCATCGTCTGAATGGGTAAATTCACATATCCATACGGAGATTTTGGATTTGGGCTTGCAGGGGAGGCGAAATGTAAAACTGCATCCACTTTCCCTGGTACAAAGATGAAATCGGAAACATCATGCCTGATAAATGAAAATTTTGGATTATCTGATAAATGTGCAATATTTTCCGGGCTTCCGGTGATGAAGTTATCCATTCCGACTAATTCGTGCCCGTCTCGTAACAAGCGCTCGCATAAATGTGACCCTAGAAAACCTGCTGCCCCAGTAATCAATATTCTCATCACAATTTATCTCCAATCAACCCGGTCGGTCAATCCGTCTCCAGTGATCTGTTGTGCTGCCCCTGATCCAGCATCTATTATCCAGATATTTCCATTGTATACGAGTGCTATTGTATAATCTCCATTCGTTCCCACACTGTCTGGAGACCAAACGACCTGCTGTGGATCAAGACCAATTGCTCCTTCTTCAGGGAATATACTTTTTTGATTTGATCCATCTCTATCGATTATACATAACCTATACTTACTTGTCTCAATTTGATCGGGGAAAATTGCTTGTAGGTAAGCTATAGAAAATGCGTTTTGATCAAATTTATCTCCAAAGGGATTATTAATAAAGTTTACTTGATGATTCACTGGAGATGGTATCGGGTAGGCAAACATTCCGACATTATTTACTAGAGTAACAGGGGATCCACTGATTAAGGGAATTGCAATTAAATCGAACTCGTGTGAATTATTAGAATCCAAATCCTCTGAGGATACATGGTCAACAGCATATATCACGTTTCCATCCGGTGACCAGGTAGCTCCAGGCACCCAGGCCCAATTTCCTCCGGTTTGATATGGGGCAATATTGAGAATTGAGGTCTGGGTTCCTTCTTGACTATCAATAATTCCAATGCCGTCTGGACGTGAGTATAAAAATTGAGGTTGGAAGGGTGCCCATGAAAATTCCGAGCCCCACCAACCATAGACCCCACCAGAGTTTGATTCTAAATTCGACTGTGGTGAGCCGACTAAACCACTTGAACTAATACCCATCTCGTACAGGTCATTATTGGCTTGCCAACCTGGAGATGTTTCACGCCATTCAACTGTCGAATAAGCCACAATCGCGGAACCCGGATCAAATTCAGCAAAATGGACTATGTTTTCTACGCCAAGGCCGATTATTTTAGTGACATCGCTCTGGATTGATGCTACCCAAAGTGAGTTGATTGTGTTTTCGTTGGTTGAAAACCGGGTGAATAGAAGATAATTTCTATCTTTTGATAATGAGAAAATGCGCCCATCAAGGTCCCCCGTAGACACCACCAGCCGGTGATTAGCAGTGGAGTTTTCAATAATCCAGGCATTCCCTGCGGATAGATAAGCGATCCTGCCCGGTATGGCGATTGATGCAAATGTTGACCGACTCCCAATCATCACTACTTCAGGAATGGCTTCTTGTAAGACAACCGACTTAACCACAGAATTGGAAACCTCGATATCATCTTCAAATATTCGGTGATAAGTGATTTCCTCTAAACCATTTACACCAGGTTGACTTAATCTTATCTCGCCTTCTGGTAAGGCTTCATTTCTTAATTCATGATGCTCGAACGGAATGATGACTTGCTCAATATAATACTCCTCCCTAACCCGAATTACTTTCACTTGAGATTCATCGGATAACACGGTATATAACGGAGGATCGACCTGATCCATCTCACCCAATGTGATCTGTGAAGATTTAAGTGCTTCCTGAACAGTACTCCCAGGCGATATTTTTACTTGAAATTCTCGATTATCAGCGAAAATACTAGTTGTGAGTAACTCTTGCGTCACTTGAGGGGCTGAACATCCCCAAATCACCATGGACAAGAAAATATAAAGAATAATGGACCGCAGGAATATAAAACAAGTCCGATGGTATAATCGCAAAGTTCACCTATTGACTTATAGAAATCTGACCCTAACAGCTAACACAACATTATAGCATGTCCGACGAAGCCCTTACGGAAACCAATTCTGATCAGATAATCGCCCGAATAGAAGCGCTTCTCTTTGTTGCGGGGGGTGCAGTCCCCACAATCCAATTGGCAACCGCACTTGATTTACCCTTGAGAGTGGTTGAAAATAATCTCGATATTCTGGAAAGTAGACTTAGTTCTGATTCTCCTCCCCACGGATTACGTCTTCAACGCCATCACGGTCGAGTACAGCTCACTACTTCGCCTGAAACAGCAACTGATGTCGAGCGATTCTTGGGTTTGGAGGCTTCGAGTAGATTAAGCCGGGCAGCCCTTGAGACATTGGCAATTATTGCATACCAACAACCGGTCATACGACCAGAAATTGATGCAGTCAGAGGAGTTAGCTCAGATGGTGTTTTGAAAAGTCTACTCAGCAAAGGATTGATTCAGGAAGTTGGTCGAGCCGAACGACCAGGTAGGCCAATCATCTACACAACCACCTCCGACTTTTTACAATACTTCGGCTTGAATTCACTTGAAGAACTACCTCCATTATCAATCGAACTAAGTACACCGCCTGTTTCTCCGGATTATGCATCAGACATGTGAATCTTTGCTGTTATGCTTTTTCTCATGTTAAGCTGATCAATAGCAAGTGTCTATTTGTATGTGAATTGGTAGATTTAGGTATCACTCTAACGATAAAGGAAAAACGAGTTAGCTGATTCGTAATCTATTGCTCAATTCTCTCAACCTCACCATTCCATTGTTGATATAAAGTCAACAATTTCTCCAACGTATTTTCATAATATTCGGAGCTTTTATACGGTAAGGTTATTGTCTTCTTAGCTGGGATAACTATTGGATGAGTCACAGCAAAATCACTGATCACTTTTGCATGCGGTTTTAGGCTGCCGTCGGGTCGAACAAGGCCAAAAAATCGTTCATGCCAGGATTCTGAGCAAGGTGGTTTATCCCAAAGACTTGGATGATAATCGGCAAAACACCACGCTAATGCACCGATGACACCTACATCCACAAGCTTGGGTAACACCTTGGCATAATACTCGGCCAATGCTTCCTCGGAAGCCATAAATTGCTTGGTCTCGCGTCCATATCCAGTCCATTCCCACACGAACGATTCGCTCCCGTGTGGAGCGGTGCAACCTCCAAATTCCTCCATCAATACAGGCTTTCCAGAGACTGCAGCGGTTAATGCACAGGTGAAAGGCACATAATCCGGATCAAGTGGGTCTCCTGTTAATTCCACCATATACATCGGATAGGAATGCATGACGGCAAAATCTGTCTTGGAAAAGATCTGGTCTAGCCGCAAACCATTATTATAAAGCAGGCTGGTATCATGTAAACCGCAAGTCACCGGGTGTTTTGGGTCGATCTCCCGAATGGTCCTGACCATCTCAGATGCCCATTTTTCACCAATAAAATCACTTGGTGGTAAGGCAAATAAATCTGGTTCGTTTCCCAAATTCCAACACCAAATACCTGGGTGATCCTTCAACAATTGCACCACTGTCCGTAATTGCAGTTTTTCTGCCTCAATCACGATTTCATCGATAAATTGGTTCAAATAACCACTATCAACGATATTTCCCCTACTAACAACTTGCCTGATATATTTTGGCTTATCACCGTAGAGCATCCACGTGGGAACCCAATTTGGTCCACTCATATGGCCTGTAAAAAAAGTAACATCAAGTTTTAGATCTAGGTCGGCAGCAATATCACACACACTGGTTAAATTCTTGAGTCTGGATGTTGATATCTCATCAGGTGCGGGTTGAAATTCCTCCCACAACAAAAAAATCCGCACCAATGTTAGTCCTAGCTCTTGGATGATGGAAAATTCTTCGCACACCTCCCCAGCATCAAAATCAGACCACCAGTACATGGCTTTTCTTCTCGGCCAATAATTTACACCTAAAATGAATGGTTGATTCATATTTCCTCCGGTGATATTGTACAATCTATCACGTATAATTGTTGTGAAAATTGACTTTTCGATAGGTATATGCTAGTATTTTTTTAGATCTTTCAATAAACAGGCTAACAATGATGCATAACATTCCAGCCCTACTACCCATTCCTTATTATTTAAAACTCAGCGGCGGAGTTTGTGCGTTATCCGACAAACACCTCATTCTCATGGACTCTGAGCACCCACAATCCCTGCTCTTCTCTGCGTTGCGACTCCAAGATGCTTTAGATGCATATTTTCATAAAAATCTGGAAATATATGCCAGTAATGCCATCCCTTTGGATAGTGTCGGCATTACTCTGAGGTTAGATCCAATATTAACCAGTAAACCTCAAGGCTATGAGTTGAAAATTACTCCAGTAGGAATTTTTATCGAAGCGCGAGATGAACCAGGCATATTTTACGCCTGTTGTACATTGATTCAACTCCTCCAGGTTCACTCTTTATTTCCAGATAAATATTTCGAAGTGCCCATTGGCACCTTGCCTTGCATGGAGATTCACGATTGGCCAGATTTCCCCAACCGGGGCGTCATGCTTGACATCTCTCGGGATAAAGTGCCCACGATGGGTACAATTTTCAATTTAGTCGCTCTCCTGGCATCCTGGAAGATTAATCAACTTCAGCTTTACACCGAGCATACATTTGCTTACCGACAGCATCCAGAAGTGTGGGCTGAAGCATCACCATTCACAGGTGAAGAAATCCTCAAATTGGATGCTTTCTGTCGAGAGCGATATATAGAGCTAGTACCAAACCAGAACTCATTCGGTCATTTAGAACCTTGGTTAAAGCTCTCACGCTATAAGTCATTAGCAGAGGCACCAGACGGATTCGATCTCCCGTGGGGACATCACGATGAACCTTTTAGCTTATGTCCATTAGCCGAAGAGAGCGTGAATTTTATTAAAAGCTTGTATGATGAACTATTGCCCCATTTTTCAAGCAGGCAATTCAATGTCGGCTGTGATGAAACATTCGATCTCGGGCAGGGTCGCAGCAAAGGTGAGTGTGAGCGGGTTGGAACAGGTCGGGTTTACCTTGATTACCTGCTCAAGATATATGATGAGGTAACTGAGCGCGGCTTCAGCATGCAATTTTGGGGTGACATTATCATGGCGCATCCAGAACTCGTCGATGAGCTACCCAAAGACATCATAACCTTGGAATGGGGATATGAAGCAAATCATCCATTTGACGTGCATGGCAAAATGTTAGCCCAGGCTGGATTGCCTTTCTACGTCTGCCCAGGCACATCTGCCTGGAATTCTATTGCGGGGAGGACGGACAATTGCCTCAAGAATTTATCCAATGCCGCCCAAAATGGGATTAAGTATGGTGCGGATGGTTATCTAATCACTGATTGGGGAGATGAAGGTCACTGGCAAGCGCTCCCTGTAAGTTATCTGGGATTTGCGGTTGGTGCAGCATCTGCCTGGTCTTTCGAGGCTAACCAAGGTTTGGATATCCGAGATGCTTTAAATCAATATGCGTTCCTTGACCCAACTGGTAACTTGGGAAATATGGCATATGATTTAGGTAATGTTTACCGTCAGGTAGGGATCGAAACCGAAAATTCATCTGCTTTATTCCACATCATGCAAAAACCAATTCATGAGTGGAAAGATTATCTTGAGCCTGAATCAGGCATACTCTCATTACATAAGACACTTAATATGATTAATCAAGTTTCTGAAAACCAAGCTAATATCACCTCGTTAAGATCCGATAAAGGACTTTTACTAAGTGAAATTAAGCTAACAGTTGATTTATTGCGGCACGCGTGTATGCGAGGTATTTATGGTCTTGGCTCTTTGGAATATACCCAATCCTTCCTCGCAAATGATTTGGAGAAAATCATCCATAATTATCAACAGATTTGGATATCACGCAACCGACCTGGTGGATTAATAGATAGCCTGAGTTACTTCGAAATTACGAAGAATGATTATAACTAAACTTGGGAGAGCCCATGGAAGAACAAGTTCATAAATCCACTCCGACATGGCTTGAAGATGCAGTTTTTTATCAAATCTATCCGCAATCTTATTATGATTCGAATGGTGATGGAATTGGAGATATCCCTGGCATCATAACTAAATTGGAATACCTACAATCCCTTGGTATCACAGCCTGCTGGCTCAACCCTTGTTTTGAATCACCCTTTCAGGATGCTGGTTATGACGTGGTAGATTACTACAAGGTTTCTCCACGATACGGAACAAATGCTGATCTCAAACAGTTATTTGATGAAGCGCATAAAAGGGATATTCGGATACTACTCGATTTGGTGCCAGGTCACACCTCAATCCAACATCCATGGTTCAAAGAGTCGTGCAAACCGGAAAGAAACAAATATACCGATTATTACATCTGGACCGATTCTGTCTGGAAGTGGGAAGTCCCCGGTTACAAGGTAGTTAGTGGATATGCACAACGAAATGGTTGTTATATCACCAACTTCTTTTATTCGCAGCCTGCCCTGAACTATGGTTTCGCCTGTCCAGATCCAGGCCAACCCTGGCAGCAACCAGTGGATGCACCAGGACCTCAGCAGGTTCGGCGTGAGTTGAAAAATATCATTCGTTACTGGTTAGAATTGGGTGCCAGTGGCTTTAGGGTGGATATGGCAGGATCATTGGTGAAAGCAGATCCAGGGAACCGTGAAACGATCAAACTTTGGCAGGAAATCCGCTCATGGTTGGACACAGAGTTTCCAGATGCATGCCTGCTTTCTGAATGGGGTTTTCCCTCTCTAGCCATACCTGCAGGTTTTCATATGGATTGTTGTCTACCATTCGGCATGCCTGGTTACACCGCTTTGTTGCGAAAGTCTTTCGATTCTGGTCCTGGATCTGACCCTTATGGCTTCAGCTTCTTTGACCCTCGAGGCCATGGCAATATTCTAGAATTCCTGGATGATTATTTAAAGCATTACCAGAAGATTCGCGGGAAGGGACACATAGCGCTTCCCACCGGGAACCATGATATTAACCCTCGCTTGAGCAAAGGTCGTACAATCGATGATCTTGAGCTTGTGTTCATGTTTGTCCTTACAATGCCCTGCGTACCTATTATCTGGTATGGGGATGAAATTGGTATGCACTCTCTTGATGATCTTATCTCTAAGGAAGGTAGTTACAACCGCACCGGTGCGCGCACTCCTATGCAGTGGTCTAATGCAATAAACGCTGGTTTTTCAAGTGCCTGCCCTGAAGAATTATATCTACCAATTGATCCATCTCCGGATCGACCAAATGTATTCCAACAGGAAAATGATACTAATTCATTACTTCAAACTTTTCGAAAATTAATGGCTATACGAAAAGCCAATTCAGCTCTCCAGGCATCAGCAGGTTTCGATATTCTTTTCGCTCATCCAGGGAAATACCCGCTTGTTTACAAACGAGCTAATGATGAGGAAACCTTTATTATTGGGATAAATCCCTCCTCCCGGACGGTTGAAGCTGAGTTCCCTTCCCTTTCACCAGCTATACCACAAACAGTATATGGACCAGAGGGAGTATTTGCCAATCAAAATGGTATTTGGAAAATTCGGCTTCCGGGTATTTCCGGGGGAATTTATCGAATAGCAAAATCATGATACATATATGATTACTTATTCTTTAGATCAAATCCCGTTTTCCCGACGAGGCTCTTTTCTGACCATCACCTCACGGAACTCCAGTGGTTCAACAAGACTGCTTTATAAAACATGTAGTGCGAGAATCCACAATCTACATGATATTCCTTTCGCAGCGGATGAATTCTTCGAGCTTTCGTTGGTGAAAGATGGTCATGATGTCCCTTATTCATGGCAGGCCTATCCATACAAGTTGGAGCTACATGTAGAATCCGACGCACAAGTCGTCCTGGCTTTTGCGGATCCTGATACTCTAATATTCCAGGCAAATAACGTTGGTCTGCGGTGGTTGCCATCAAAAGTATTCCCCATCCAATATTCCCCTGAAGAGAATCAAATCTACCTCATCGATTGGTTTGCGCGTGGCATCCATATGTTTCGCGCAGATGACAATACCACAATTCAGGCAACGATTACACCAATAGTGCCTGGAATAGAAAAACATTGGGGGGAGTTTCCATGTACGATCACATATGAACCAAATGATAATACTTCCACCATCCAAGGCGCGATTCATTTCTCTCGGTATGAAACCTTCTGGAATGAGCCCGTACCTGACTTTGATGAAGTGCTCTCCTCCAATGAAAAAAACTTTGCTAAATGGATGAGCAAATTGCCAATCGTCCCTGAGACTTATCAAATCCCAGCAGAAATTGCCTGGTTCATATTATGGAATTGCCAAGTACCCAAAGAAGGCACCCTGACCCGTCCGATTATTTATATGAGCAAGTTCTGGATGAATGGTATTTGGGCATGGGATAATCTCTTTAATGCCATCGCAGTGATCGATGCTGATCCAGAGCTCGCTTGGGATCAACTGATGCTCTTTTTTGATTACCAGGATCCAAACGGTATGATACCGGATATGATTTCTGATATGGAACCAATATATGGATTTACAAAACCACCTCTGCATGGCTGGGCTATACAGAAATTGGTCAGTAGGCTAGGAGTAAAAAAATCACTCCCTTACCTGAATATGATTTATAAACCTTTAAGCCGGTTAACAGATTGGTGGTACACCTATCGGGATTTTGATCAGGATGGGCTGCCTCAATATTTCCATGGCAATGATTCGGGGTGGGATAATTCAACAGTTTTTGACCATGATGGACCCGTTGAAGGCGCTGATTTGGCGGCGTACCTCGTCCTGCAATGTGAATGTCTGGCATTCATTGCAGAAACTACCGGAAGAAAGAAAGCTGCTATTCGATGGAAATCCAGGGCTGAAAAACAACTTGCAGACTTACTAACGCATTCCGTGAAAGAAGACCGTTTCTACTCACCTCTTAACGGTTCAGGTGAAGCTGAAGCAAGTCAATCTCTGCTCAATTATCTCCCTCTGCTATTAGGCAAGCGATTACCAAAGCGTATCAGGATTGCAATGATCAACGATCTTCGCCCCGAAGGTCCATTCCTCACCCAGTTTGGTTTGGCATCCGAGCCCCCTTCCAGCATAAAATATATGCCGGATGGTTACTGGAGAGGTCCAATTTGGGCTCCATCCACTTACCTCATTTTTGATGGGCTAATAAATTCAGGAGAATTCGAATTAGCCCACCTGATTGCTGAACGATTCTGTAATATGTGCCTGCAGGAGTCGGGTTTTTGGGAAAATTATGACGCGCTGACCGGTAAAGGTTTACGCTGCCCGGGATATTCATGGACTGCCTCGATTTTCTTATTGCTGGCTGAGTGGCTCGAAAAATATAATAAGGGAAAATGACTTATTGCATGGAAGTCGTTGATGCCTCTTTTTGACGCTCTTCTTGAAATGGTTGGTCGTAAAACCTGGAAATTGCCCCAATTGACAGGTTTTAATAAACTCCCACCACGCGCAACATTGTATCCTTTTCCATCACCGATAGCTGCGCAGACTCAAGAGCGTGAATCATCACCCTGGTTCCTCAGCTTGAATGGTGTTTGGGATTTCAAAATCCTGTCGCGACCAGAGGAAGTTACAGATGAAGGTATCAGAGAAGCAGTATGGCATCCCATAAACGTACCTGGAAATTGGACCATGCAGGGGTTCGGACACCCTCATTATACGAACGTGATGATGCCTTTCCCAAACATTCCACCTGATGTTCCAGAAACAAACCCGACAGGTATCTACCGGCGAACTTTTCGCTTCCCTCCATCATGGACAGGCAGGCGGATTGTTCTTCATTTTGAGGGATGTGAAGGTGCATTATATGTTTATTTAAATGGTCGACCGGTCGGGATCAGTAAGGATTCACGCACCCCTGCGGAATTCGATATTACCTCTTTGATCAGGTCATCTGAGGAAAATGAGCTGATCATGCTTGTGGTTCAGTGGTCTGATGCTTCATTCCTGGAAGATCAAGACCATTGGTGGCAGGCAGGCTTGCAGCGCGAGGTGTATTTATATACCACCAACGTTCCGCATATTCAGGATATCTTTGCGATTGGCGATTTAACCGAGGATTATCTGGATGGCATCCTCCGTTTGCGTGTAAAAATCGGGTTCCCTGCAGATTGTCCCAAGGATAGTGTGGTTGAAGCTCAATTGTATGATCCTCAAAAGAATCCCGTCTTTTCTCAATCCCTTAGTGCTGATTTTGATGCTTCTCGTGATGAGTGGAGAGCTACTTTTTCACCGCTCAATGAAGTTTATTTCGAACAAGCCGTTCCCAAACCTTTGCATTGGTCTGCCGAAACTCCAAACTTGTACTCTCTAATTGTCACTTTAAAATCACCTGCTGGAATCGAATCTACTCGTTGTAAGGTTGGCTTTCGTAAAATCGAAATTCGTAATCGGATGTTGTTGGTCAATGGCAAGCGAGTTATGATCAAAGGGGTGAATTATCACGACCATGATGATGTAACGGGCAAAGCAATATCGCTTGAATTATTTGAAAAAGACTTGGACTTGATGAAGCAGTTCAATGTTAATGCCATCCGCACATCCCATTATCCAAAGGATCCAGCTTTTTATAATTTGTGTGATCAGATTGGTTTTTATGTGATCGATGAAGCCAATCTCGAAACTCACGCATTCTTCCAGGATCTCTGTCGCGACCTACGCTATACCAATGCATTTGTTGAACGAGTACAAGCAATGGTCGAGCGTGATAAAAACCACCCCAGTATCATTTTATGGTCATTGGGGAATGAAAGTGGTTATGGCCCAAATCACGATGCTGCCGCGGGATATATACGTGGAGTCGATCCAACACGACCATTGCATTACGAATCAGCCATCGGTCATTTTTGGAATGAGTCTGGATGGCAAGCTGGGCAACGCGTTTCAGATGTGGTTTGCCCCATGTACCCTCCAATTGAAAATATGATTAGCTGGTCCAATAATGATAATGGTGTCCGTCCTCTTATTCTTTGCGAGTATTCACATTGTATGGGAAACAGCAATGGCAGTCTGGCTGATTATTGGGCTGCTTTTGAAAAATATCCTGGCCTTCAAGGAGGATTCTTGTGGGAGTGGACCGATCATGGTATTTTACAGACATATCAAAATGGAAATCCTTATTGGGCATATGGCGGAGATTTTGGGGATGAACCCAATGATGCCAATTTTTGCATTGATGGAATCGTCTGGCCAGACAGGAAACCTCATCCAGCCCTATTCGAATTCAAATATCTTGCTCAACCCCTGAGGGTTGAGCCAATTGACATTTCCAGGGGAAGAATACGCATTACTAATAAACAGGACTTCATCTCTTCACACTGGTTATATGGTTTATGGGAATTGACCAGGAATGGTTCTATCATAAGTAAGGGAGAGTTGCGAGATTTGGATATCCCGCCGGGTAAATCCAAACTAATCGAGCTCCCCATCACCAATCTCAATCGGAGTGAAGGCGAATATTTCCTCAATTTTCATTTTTTCCAGCGTGAATCTTCTCCGTGGGCGCCAGTTGGGCACGAAGTCGCCTGGGAGCAAATCCCCATCCATAAAACGCGCGGCAACAATAAACGTCCCAATAATAGTCAGGAGATATCCAGCATTCCCGAAGTAATAGAGAATGGGAAGCTGATCGTATTATCCCAAGGAAGTGTAAGCGCAGTATTTAATCAGGAATCAGGAGCAATGGTCAAGTTTGGTTCTGAGATCAACCTGCTTAAACGTGGACCAATGTTAAATGTTTGGCGTGCGGCGACCGATAATGATGGAATTAAGCTATTATCTGACCGGATTGATGAAACCTGGAAGGTGTCATCCTTTTGGAAATCACTGGGTCTATCTGGACTGCACTATCATTTAAAATCCTTTCGATTGATGCAAAAGCCAGACCAACCCCCTGCTATTGTCATCAGGCATTCAGCATCTGGAAGGGCTAATTGGGATGATTTCACACATATCCATCGCTATACTCTCCTACCTTCAGGTAAACTAATTGTTACCAATCAAGTAATCCTCGGGAAAGGCATTATAGACCTTCCAAGAATCGGGATCGACCTTTGCCTTAAACCTGGTTTGGAGCACCTGGAATGGTATGGGCGTGGTCCGTGGGAGAACTATCCAGATCGAAAATCATCCGCAATGATTGGGCATTACGTTAGTACTGTGAGTGATCAATATATTCCTTATATCATGCCTCAAGAACACGGTCACAAAACAGATGTCCGTTGGTTAACATTATATAATCAAGATGGATATGGAATCAAAGTGGAAGGATTTCCATCATTTGAGTTTTCTGCCAGTCATTTTACGGCCAATGATCTTTTTTCTGCCCGTCACACATATGAATTAACTCCCAGAAGTGAAACATGGCTGAACATTGACCATGGCATACGTGGCCTTGGTACGGCGAGCTGTGGACCAGATACCTTGGATCAATATCGCTTGCTAAAACCCAAGTACGAATTTATTTATTCATTGGAGCTAATTGCCAAATCAACGTCTTCAGACTGAATTCTATATGGAACCCATCATTGCTCAAATCTATGCGGATGTATTACTTGGTCACCACAAGGAATTGACAACTAAGGTTAAATCAGCTCTCAAGTTGGGTATTGCCCCCATATCAATTATGAATGATGGAATGATCAATGCGATGGGGGAAGTTGGCCGATTGTTTGAAGCAGGCGAATACTATGTGCCAGAGATGCTTGTAGCTGCAAGAGCAATGCAAGCTGGCATGACCATCCTTAATCCATATCTCTCAGAAGCAGATGTTCATCCAGCTGGAAAGGTAGCGATTGGTACCGTCCAGGGGGATTATCATGATATCGGTAAAAACCTAGTCAAGATGATGCTTGTAGGATCCGGGTTTGAAGTCATCGACCTGGGGGTGGATGTTAAACCAGCAGTATTTACATCTGCAGTGATTAAAGATCAGGTGGATATTCTGGCAATGTCAGCCTTGATCACCACAACCATGCAAAATATGCGCCCGGTCATTGATACACTCGAAAGGTTTGGGGTTCGCCAGCAAGTAAAGGTTCTGGTTGGAGGCGCTCCACTGACCGAGGAGTTTGCACAAGATATTGGTGCAGACGGATATGCACCGGATGCCAGTCGGGCAATAACCATAGCGAAATTAATACTTTCAAAGTAAGATTCAGCTTCTGTTTAATAAACTGTCAGACAGAGCTTGGGGAATATAACGTAAATGAAAAGCGGAGATATATTTATGTCATTGACAAAAGAATGGCTAAATCGGATTACCCATTGGGATAATGCCCTCTGGCAAATCTGTTATGAACCGTTGGCAATACTTGAGCTGAGAGGCTTTGTTACTCGAAAGCAGCTATTGCCAGAAAAAGCTTTACAACATGCTTTTCACCCCATGCCTGTAGGCACCGCTTGGGGAGCAAAGTGGGAATATGGCTGGTTCCAGTGTGATTTGACTTTACCGGATAGAGCTGCTGGCAGGCGCATCGTTTTGTATATGAATCCCGCTGCTAAATCCCCTGAAGATGGAGAATGCCTGGTTTGGTCAAATGGTAAGGTGGTGGGATCTTATGGTTTAGCAAGACGAGAAATTACATTAACAAGAAATGGCAATCCGGGAGAGAATTTCTCAATTTTAGTAGAAGCATACGCAGGTCATGGTCCCTTAGTTATGGGTGGTGGACCGATTCGTTTTGGGCACGAATCAGTTCCTGAGCCTGGAAAGACACAAGTAGAGGTTGGTGAGAGCAATTACGGTATCTGGCGCGAACAAGCCTACCAGCTAGCGTTGGATTTCACCACTCTATATGAACTCCGTAACCACCTGGACCAATCTTCACTGCGCGTGTCGGAGATCGACCAAGGGCTGAAAGACGTCACGCTTATGATTGACCTTGAACTACCTGAATCGGAAATGCTGGAGACGATAAATCTTGGACGGGAGAGGTTGCGCCCATTACTTGCATGTTTAAATGGATCGACTGCACCAACTTTCTTTGCCTTTGGTCACGCTCATATTGATGTAGCCTGGCTTTGGCCTTGGGCAGAATCTGAGCGAAAGATCGCCCGAACGGTAATCAACCAGCTTTCTCTCATGGAAGAGTACCCGGAATACCGCTTCTTGCAGTCGCAACCTCAGCTTTATCTCATGCTAAAGAATCACTACCCTGATCTGTACAAACGTTTTAAGCAAGCCTTGCATTCAGGTAAAGTTATCGCGGATGGCGCGATGTGGGTGGAAGCAGATACGAACATTACAGGTGGTGAAAGCTTGATCCGTCAAATCATGTATGCCAAGCAATTCTTTAAACAAGAATTCTCCATGGATATGGAGGTCATGTGGCTTCCTGACGTGTTTGGATATTCCGGTGCACTTCCACAAATCATGCTCAGTTGTGGTTGTACTAGCTTTGCCACACAAAAGATCGCCTGGACGTATCATGGGGGCGATCCGTTTCCATATAATACTTTTTTATGGGAAGGGATCGATGGGTCAACCATTCCAACACACATTTTCACGGATTACAACAGTCAGACCCGTCCAGGGAATATTTTGGATAGGTGGGAAACTCGCTTTCAAAAGGATGGTATCCGCTCTATGCTGCTTGCATTTGGATGGGGTGATGGTGGCGGAGGGCCTACCCGTGACCATTTGGAGTTTTTATCCCGTGCCAAAGATCTTGAAGGACTTCCAAGGGTGAAGCTTGCCTCACCAAGCGAATTTTTCACCGATTTAAAACGACAGGATTTACCAAAAGAACGATATGTGGGTGAGTTGTATTTTCAAGCCCATCGAGGCACCTACACGTCTCAAGCAAAAATAAAACTTGGTAACCGCCGGAGTGAATTTGACCTGCGTGAAGCTGAATTCTGGGGAGCTCTTGCCCATACGTTAAAAGGTCATGCTTTTTCCCCCAATGATCTGAAACCCGCCTGGCACAAATTGCTCCTCAACCAATTTCACGATATTTTACCTGGCTCATCAATCCATCGGGTTATTGAGGAAGCAAACGCAGCCTACTCTAAAGTGATTGAGAATGCTACCGATATCACTCGATCATCAACAGCTGCATTTACCAATTCAAATGTTGTAGATTCGTTCACAGTTTTTAATTCTTTTTCTTGGGAGCGGTCTGAGTTACTCGAATTACCCCAAGGAACAATTCAGGTGACGGTTCCAGCCTGTGGATGGACAACAATCAACAGAAATCAGATTAATGGAAAATCCGTCTACAAACGTGGTCAAAGTGTGAAGGTAACCGAAACCAGCCTTGAGAATGATTTATTACATGCTAATTTCAATAGCAGAGGCGAGCTAGTCAGCCTGATGGATAAACAAACCGGAATGGACATGATGGCAGGTGCTGGAAATCGATTTTGTCTCTACAAAGATATCCCTTCCCGATTTGATGCCTGGGATATAGACAGCATGACCGAATCATTGCTCATGTCAACCGAGGAACCTGTACAGTTGGAAAACGTTCAATCCGAGGCTGCAATTACACAAATCAAGCTTACCCGTAAGATTCACGAATCCTCTCTCATCCAATTGATCAGCCTACGTAAAGATAGTCGCAGGATAGACTTCGTGACAACGGTCGATTGGCAGGAAAGCCATAAACTACTTAAAGTTGCTTTTCCGGTGAACATCCATGCGAACGAGGCGATCCATGAGATCCAATTTGGGCATATTCGCCGGCCGAATCACCGCTCACGACCATTCGATGCCGATCGATTTGAGGTCTGCAATCACAAGTGGACCGCATTGGTAGAAGAGAATCGCGGGGTGGCAATCCTCAATGATTGTAAATATGGGATCAATGTATTCGGCAGCAGTATGAATCTCACCCTATTAAAATCATCTCTAGCACCCGATCCTGTTGCTGATAAAGGCATTCAGGCCTTTTCTTATGCGATATATTACTGGAACGGTAGTTTTGGTGACAGTGACATCGTAAGGCAAGGTTATGAAATGAACCGTCCGGTTCTTGTAATCCCAGGTGATGCAGGGGAAGCTTCAATCTTCAACATAGATGCTGCGAATATAATTCTCGAAACCGTCAAACTCGCTGAGGATGGCTCGAACGATATCATCGTACGCTTGTATGATGCCAAACGTAATTTGACGCATTGCATTTTTTCCACCACTTTGCCTGTAATCAAAGCCTCGCAAACGGATATGCTTGAGAGATTTCAATGTGAATTATCTGTAAGCAAGGGTAAAATCGAGCTTGATTTTCGTCCATTCGAAGTCAAAACCCTGCGCCTTACTATCGGCAATTAAATTATCTCGATCAAATATATTAACTACAATTAGGATATAAATCGCTATGGAAGAAAGATTGCAAAAAATACTGGCTATTGCTGGGTATGGTTCACGCCGGTCATGTGAAGAGTTGATCGTTGCGGGACGTGTGGCAGTGAATGGTCAGGTGGCTCACCTTGGATCGAAAGCGGATATAAAGAAAGATCAGATTAAGCTGGATGGAAAATTAATTAAACCACCTGAAGCTTTCCAATATATCGCTTTGTACAAGCCAAGGGGGGTTTTATCAACAGTCACCTCACCAGACCCGCGTCCGACAGTACGCGATCTTGTTCCAGTTGAGGGTAGTCTTTATCCGGTTGGACGGTTGGATGTTGACAGTGAGGGTTTAATTTTCCTGACAAACGATGGAGAGTTAGCCAACCAGCTCACCCACCCGCGCTACGGAAATGAGAAAGAATATCGTGTATTGGTTGCACGTCATCCGGACGAGAAACAATTGACTGCCTGGCAGCATGGAGTGGTTTTAGAGGATGGTTATCAAAGTTCTCCTGCCCATATAGAGGTGGAATCACATTCGGGTAAAGGTTCCTGGGTGCGTGTGATTATGAAGGAAGGTCGCAAACGCCAGATACGCGATACCTGCCATCAGATCGGCTTACCCGTTGTTAGCATAATTCGGATAAGGATAGGCAGTTTGCACCTGGGGAATCTTAAGCCAAATCAATGGCGGTATCTGACTCCTGCAGAAATCAAGGAGTTAAAAGGTCAAACCCAAACCAAGACAGCGTACAAATCTTCGCAAGCTCGAAAAACTGGACCATCCAAGAGGGGTACTAAGAAGCAATCCAAATAAGAGCATCTGTCATATTTCAATTTCCAATACGTTTATCCCAATAACTAGGTCATGCAAGCCTCCCAACCACCGCTGCAAGATCCTGAAACATTTAGTAATCTTTACGCCAGCACACAGATTATCATATTTCGCTTTATATATGGCATGCATGGTGGTCCGGTAGAAGAGGTGGAGGATTTAACTTGCGACACTTATATGCGAGCATGGAAGGGACGAGGTCGTTTTCTCGGTGACGATCACGATGCCCTCGCTTGGCTCTTCACGATCGCCCGCCGTTTGGTTATCGATGCACACCGCCGGAGGAAGTCTCATCCAGACAACACCACACTTAGATTGGATGATTCTGAGTTTGATTCAATTTTCATATCTTCTCAAGTCTCCCCTGAAGAGCATGTTACAAATCGCGAGCAATTCAAACACCTATGGCAAATTTTACAAAATCTGCCGGATGACAAGCGAGAGATGCTTGTCTTGCGGTATATGCTTGGATGGAAGGTGAAACAAATCGCAGAATATTTGCAGAAAGAAGAAAACACAGTCTCAGTGTATATCCGTAGGAGTTTGGATCAAATACGCCATAATTGGTTCGTTGATTGAGTGACTATATGAAAAATACCCCGCATCCAAACTTGCCAGACGAAATGAAAATCGAAGAGATGTTGAGCCACTTCAAACCTCAACCCACATTACGCTTTTATAACAAGATGAGCACCGCACCGTGGCATAGATCAATCACTCCGGATACTTCAACATACCTACCAAACCGGAAACATACTCGCAGGTTGATTTGGGGACTAATTGCCCTACTCTTTATGATTGGTGTGCTTGGGATCACATTAATTCCTTCAGTGCGGGTAATCGCCAGGCAAATCATATATTCATTCATATCTGCACCATCGAATCAGATCGAAGTCCAGGTCACACTTACCAGTCCGGGAGACTTATATAACTTTTCTGATCCAGCTAACTTCCAACTAAGTATTAAGTATGTTCAACAACAGGCTGGTTTTGAAATAAAAGAAATATCATCTTTACCTGGAAGTCTTTTATTCATTGGAGCGCGGTTTGATCCAAATTACAAAACTGCGACTCTACTCTATCAAGGGAATGATTACAAAGTATTCCTGACTCAGCGACCTCTTGGAAACAGTTTGGACGTGTTCAGTATCGGAGAAAGTGCCCTTATCAAACTTGTGAACATTGGGGATTTTCAGGGTGAATATGTGGATGGTGGGTGGAAAGTAATTTCGACCCAACCAGCTTCAGAAAACCAGACTCCCACCAGCTCGGTAAACATAAATGCAATCTGGGATAACGAGTTACCTCAATCCACACTTCGTTGGCAGTTGAATGGTATTGTTTATGAACTACGTAGTGTTGGAGATGGTAGACCACCACAATCAGAACTTATAATTATGGCGAATGAGTTAAAATAAGCTCGTTTGGTATTAACTTCGTGAGGAGCATTCATGGAAATTTCCCAGACTTCATCTACTGAAGCAAAGAAATCTTGGCTTGATCATCCAATTTTTAATTCGCCTGTGATCAGTATTGAAAAGCTATTATTTGCTATCATCTTAATCACGGCAATTTTCACTCGCTTATATATGCTGGAACCACGGGTCATGAGCCATGACGAGACATCACATACCTACTTTTCCTGGTTGTTTTATAAAGGTAATGGCTATGCGCATGATCCGGTCACTCATGGTCCGCTCCAATTCCATTTGGTTGCCCTCTCATATTTCTTGTTTGGGGATAGCGACACTACTGCACGTATACCAGCTGCTCTATTCAGCATTGCAACCGTGGCGTTCATGTGGGGATATCGTCGCTATTTAGGTCGTGCTGGTGCGCTTGTCGCAGCATTGTTGCTAACCATCTCGCCCTACATGCTTTATTATGGACGTTATGTACGCAACGAAGCTTTTGTAGCGTTTTTTGGGGTGGTGATGCTATGGTCGATATTGCGCTATATCGACACAGGCAAGTATAAATATTTGTACATTTTTACAACCGTAACGGTCCTTCATTTTTGTACCAAAGAAACTTCATTTATATATAGTGCCCAAGCCTTATTATTTTTAGCTGGATATTTAGTGTACCGTCTGACCCAGCGTAAGTGGCAGCGTGAAGATTTACGTTCCCGCTTCCTCTATGCGCTGATCTTGTCTTTAGTGTTTCTCACGATTGGTTTGTTGATTAGGATTCTCAGTAGTAAGACAACGGTCACCGAGCAGCCCCTTTATCCGTTCTTTGCTTCGATCCCGTCTATCGTACACATGATACTAATCATCCTTGGGTTGATCGGTGCAAGCTTTGCCATCTATTTTGCCATATCTGGTTTTGATTTAAATCGTTTACGCAGGGAGCGTTCTTTTGATTTACTCATGCTGCTGGGAACGTTTGTATTACCCCAACTTTCAGCCTTTGGGATTGATTTCTTGGGCTGGAAAGTACCAGTGAACGCTACCGAAGTGCGCGCCCTCGCCTTCATAGATCTTGTGCACATGGCTATTGTCGTGGTCCCGGTAATTATTATTTCCATCCTCTTAGGGTTATGGTGGAACAAGCGTCAATGGCTGATTAATGCTGGCCTATGGTATGTAATTTACATCGTACTTTATACGAGTATGTTCACCAATGGAGCCGGCTTTTTCACCGGACTCGTAGGCTCTCTCGGATATTGGTTGGCACAGCAAGCCGTAAACCGTGGAGATCAACCTCTTTATTACTATGCTTTGATCCAAATTCCCATGTACGAGTTTTTACCTGCTATTGGCAGCTTCTTGGGTATCTTACTTGCAATTATGGGGAGAAAGACTATCCATGATGATGCTCTAATGCAAGAAAACGAGGTAACAGAAGAACCACTCCAAGTAACGAATACTCCCAACGAAGATGAAACAGACGATGATCTATTACCGGTTGAGTCTCCCGAAACTATACACGAAGAACCTTCGCCCTCATGTGTAAAACCTCCAGTAATTAGCCTTCTAATCTTTTGGGCTATCACCAGCCTGCTGGCTTACTCCATCGCTGGAGAAAAAATGCCCTGGCTTACTGTGCATATTACTCTGCCAATGATCTTGCTTACTGGTTGGTCAATTGGTTATCTCATCGATTCCACAGATTGGGAAGCTTTCCGCAGTAAAAAGGGATTGCTGGTAGTTGCTCTTCTCTTTGTGTTTGTTCCCGCACTTCTAAGCACAATACGCTCGTTGCTTGGAGACACCCCGCCTTTTGTGGGTAAATCCCTGGAAGAATTAGCCGCGACAAGTGAATTTATCATCTCTTTCCTCATGATGATTGCTAGTGCAGTTGGGATATTTTACTTATCCAAAGATTGGTCCCCTCGCCTGGTTCGTCGAGGGTTGGAATTTGTTTTCCTGGCACTATTGACTGTACTCACTGCTCGAGCAGCTTTCACAGCATCCTATATCAACTTTGATACAGCCAAGGAGTACCTGGTCTATGCACACTGCGCACCAGGCGACAAGATTGCCCTACAGCAAATCACTGATATTTCTCGTCGTCTTACCGGTGGCCTCGATTTGACCATCGCATATGACAATCTAACTACTTATCCATTCTGGTGGTACTTGCGCAACTTCCCCAACCAGCGCTATTACGGAACCGCTCCCACGCGTGACCTGCGCGATGTTTCTTTGATTCTGGTTGGTGAGGGTAATTTTCCAAAGATCGAACCCGTCGTTGGTCAGGCGTATGATATGTTCGAATACAACCGTATTTGGTGGCCGAATATGGATTATTTTAATTTAACCACCGAACGCTTGCTATATGCCATTACCAATCCCCAGATGCGTGAAGCGATCTTACAAATCTGGTTGAACCGCGATTATAAGCTGTATGGCCAGCTCGTTGGGCAGGACATGAGCCTTCAAAATTGGAGACCATCTGAAAAGATGCGCTTGTATATTCGTAAGGATGTCGTCGCCCAATTGTGGGATTATGGCTCCACCGCCAGCACAATCCCTGTCCAGGCTGACCCGTACGAAGGAAAACAGCTAACAATTAATGCTGACGAGGTGATCGGTTCACCCGGCTCCGAACCTGGTCAATTCCAAAACCCTCGCGATATAGCCCTCGCACCAGATGACACACTTTACGTAGCTGACACATCCAATAACCGCATTCAACACCTAGCAGCGGACGGAAGTGTGCTACAGGTTTGGGGATCCTTCGCAGATATCTCAAAAGGTGAAGCACCGGGTGGTACATTCTATGAACCTTGGGGGATAGCTGTAGGCGTTGATGGCTCAGTGTATGTGGCTGATACATGGAATCATCGCATACAAAAGTTCACCGCAGATGGTCAGTTTGTGACTATGTGGGGCTATTTTGGACAGGCAGAAACACCCTTTGCCATCTGGGGACCACGTGATATTGCCATTGATAGTAAAGGACACCTGTTTGTCACCGATACTGGCAACAAGCGTGTTGTCGTGTATGACGCGGATGGAAACTCTATAACTCAATTTGGCTCAGTTGGCCTGGAGCCCGGTCAATTTGATGAGCCTGTAGGAATCGCAGTAGACAAGGATGGTTTGGTCTACATCGCGGATACCTGGAATCAACGCATCCAGGTGATGGTGGCAGATGCAAGTGGTAGTTACCTTCCCCTGAATAATTGGGAAGTTGTTGCCTGGTATGGGCAGTCATTGGACAATAAACCATTCCTTGCAGTGGATAATAATGGCAATTTGTTCACCACCGACCCGGAAGGTTACCGAATTTTACACTTCAACGCCACAGGGACTTTCATTAATTACTTTGGGGATTATGGCAGTGGTACCAACGGATTCAGCCTTCCCACTGGCATCATTGTCGATGGAAAAGGCGGTGTTTGGATTGCAGATGCGGGTAATGGTCGTATCATGCATTTTTCCGTACCGACCCAATAAGCATAACTATTGAGCCCCGTCCTAAGAGTATTGAATGGCTTAAAGGGTAGTGAATATTATAAAGTGATATATTCTCTCGGACTTCCGCTGTTCTATTCAGGGTTGTAGTAAAAAAAATTATCTAAACAATTCGTTATCGTATGGAAGATTTTTTTTATCAAGGATTAATTGTCAAACCTGAAATCCTTTCCCCAAAAAAATGTCTATAAACCTCCCAAGTTAACCCCTTAGACTAAAACATTATATATGTGACCCCCGAAATATTATATTCGTCAAACAACGGTTATAAGTCTGGGTGGTATAATCTTCCCGCAATATTAAGCAAAATTTCCCTCATTTGAGGAGTTCCAAGGTATGAAACTACACGAATACCAATCTAAACAAATATTTTCACGTTATGGCATACCCATACCCAAAGGGTGGGTTGCTACCACTGCTGAGGAAGCACGGCACATCGCAAACGAGCTGGGTGGTCGGGTGGTGATTAAGTCACAAGTATTGGTTGGTGGACGGGGCAAAGCAGGAGGCATCCGTCTGGCAAAAGATCCCCATGAGGCTGAAGAGATTGCTACCCAGATCCTTGCGATGGAAATCAAAGGTCTTCCGGTTCGAAAAGTGCTGGTTGATGAAGCTGCCAATATCTCCAAAGAAATCTATCTTGGTATAACAAATGACCGCGCCGCCCGTAAGCCGGTAATGATGGCTTCATCTGCTGGTGGTGTAGAAATCGAAGAGGTCGCCCGTACCACACCGGAGAAAATCATCAAATCTTATATTGATCCCCTATTAGGTTTAAAGGATTACCAGGCACGTAATATCGCCATTGGAATAGATTTACCCAAGCAGCATTGGAAGGTATTTAATCAGATTGCGAATGGTCTTTGGCGTGCTTACCAGGATTGCGACGCTACTCTGGCTGAGATCAATCCATTGGTCATAACAGAAGATAACCAGCTGCTTGCTCTGGATGGCAAGATGCTCATAGATGATAATGCTCTCTTCCGCCACTCAGATCTTGCAGAGTTACGCGACCTGGATGTTGAAGCACCCGCAGAAGTAGAAGCCCGAAAGTACGGCCTGACCTACATCAAGCTGGATGGAAACATTGGATGCATGGTCAATGGTGCGGGGTTAGCAATGACCACCATGGATATTATTAAACTATTCGGCGGTGAGCCTGCTAATTTCCTGGATATCGGTGGTGGAGCAGGTAGTGATAAAGTGGCTGCAGCCATCCGGATCATCCTGACTGATCCGAATGTTAAAGCAGTGCTCTTTAACATTTTTGGGGGCATTACCCGAGGTGATGAAGTAGCGAGAGGCATCCTGACCGCATTGGATGAAGTAAAACCAAACATTCCAATGGTCGTTCGATTAGTTGGTACAAACGCAGAAGAAGGTCGCAAGCTGCTCTCGGATGCAAATATGATCACAGCAGAGACTCTGGCAGATGCTGCCAAAAAATCTGTTGCAGCTGCCAAATCTGAGAAAGTAGTGAGGTAATACCGATGAGTATCCTGATTAATAAAAATACTCGCCTACTCGTTCATGGCATCACAGGTAACGAGGGCTTGTTTCATAGCACCCAAATGTTGGCATATGGAACGAACGTGGTCGCTGGAATGACCCCCGGTAAAGGTGGTGAGTGGGTCATCGAAGGAAAAGTGCCGGTATTCGATTCAGCTAAAGTGGCGGTAGAAGCAACAGGTGCAAACACAAGTTGCATTTTTGTTCCATCAAGATTTGCTGCTGATTCGATCTATGAAGCAGCCGATGCTGGTATATCACTGATCGTTTGCATCACTGAAGGTATCCCCGTTCAGGATATGATGCGTGTTCGGAATTACCTCGATCAGAAAAAGGTTCGTCTTGTCGGACCGAATTGCCCAGGACTGCTTACACCTGGTGAATCTAAGGTGGGGATAATCCCTGGTAACATCGCCATCCCCGGAAATGTCGGTGTCGTTTCTCGGTCAGGGACCTTGACTTATGAAGTTCTTTATGCTCTTAAGTTACTAAACCACGGCGTCAGCACTTGCGTTGGGATTGGTGGAGACCCGATCAATGGTACCAACTTTATCGATGCTCTCACGATGTTTGAAGCAGACCCACAGACCGAAAAAGTGGTAATGATTGGCGAGATTGGCGGTACCGACGAAGAAAAAGCTGCAGAATATATAGCTGGTCATATGACCAAACCGGTGGTAAGCTTCATTGCTGGCCAGACAGCCCCTCCGGGTAAGCGCATGGGGCATGCTGGAGCTATCGTTGAAGGTGGTTCAGGATTAGCTGCCGACAAGGTCAAGGCACTCCAGGCAGCTGGTGTCCGTGTAGCTACGCACCCTGAGGAAATTCCTAGTTTGCTTTTTTAATTTTAAATAATAATAGGGAACAAGCCTGTTGAAATATACAGGCTGCTCCCCATATTAATTAACCGACTTTTCCTTAAGGAACCCGGTTTATATAAATTTGAACGATGGTAAATTCACCAACCGGGTTGTATGATAGTGCAAACGTGAGGCGGTCTCCATTCGTTTTTGAACGAGCCATCTGCGCCATGGATCCGACCACACTATCGGGATTATTAATTTGATCCCAACCATTAGCCGGGAGTTCTTGCTGGTAAAAAGCCACAACATCCTTGATTTGTGCGTTTATCTTATAGATTATATTCAACTGATTAGGGACTTGTAGTTCATAGGCATCCGGCATGATAGGAACATCTTCTGGTGCGCCGGTCGGTTCACTCGTGACTGACCCAGGTTGCTGCGTTGCTGCGCCAGGTGGCTGCGTTGCTGCACCAGGTTCCTGAGTAGTAACAGGGTTTTGAGCGGGTGTCGTCGCCTGATTTTTACTACAGGCTACCGATATGATAGAAAGTAAAATGATGGCAACTACTAAAATCAAACTATTCTTTAGTTTCATCTTTTCCTCCAAGCTGCTCAAATTTGGCGCATTAATCCATTATTAAATACCATATACTTTTATTTGGAGTTCATCACAATAATATTAAATATTTACAAAGAGGCGCAGTTCATACTGCGCCTCTTCTATAAAGATCTGGGATAAATTATTTTGAATGAGTTTGGAGGTATTCAACAGCCTGACCAACGGTTTTTATTTCCTGAGCTTCTTTGTCAGAAATTTCTCCACCAAATTCATCTTCAAACTTCATAATTAATTCGACCAGGTCCAGCGAGTCAGCCTCGAGCTCTTCACGAAAACGAGCTTCAGGAGTAATTTTAGATTCATCCACACCTAGTAAGTCTACAATGATTGCTTTCACCTTATTGTAAACTTCAGTTTGTTCCATCATACTTGTTCCTCCTTTGGGGAATATGTGCCTGATACTGCGCAATTGTATCCTCAGATGTCAATCTGTCAAGTCTCAGAATTATATTGTTGACATGCATAGTTCAGGCTGGTAAGATTATTCAAACATCAGGAACACCCGACCATGGAAGAAGTTACGCCGATTGGATCACGGAAATCTGAACACTTACGTATTAATCTGGAAGAAGACGTACAATCCAGATTGACGTCCGGTTTAGAGCAATATCATTTTGTTCACCACGCGCTTCCTGAAATCAATTTAATAGATGTCAATCCAAGTGTGAAGTTATTCGGCAAACTTCTCAGTGCGCCAATCCTCATTTCATCTATGACTGGTGGTACACGTGAAGCATCCAAGATCAACCAGATACTGGCAACAGCTGCTCAAGATGCTCAGATTGCTATGGGTGTTGGCTCCCAGAGAATTGCATTGGAGCACCCAGAACTCGTTGACTCCTTTCAGGTTCGACATGTGGCACCAGACATTCTCTTATTCGCGAATTTAGGAGCCATCCAGCTTAACTACGGTTTCAGAATTGATGAATGCCAGCGTGCCGTTGATATGATTGAAGCGGACGCACTTGTCCTTCATTTTAATCCTCTCCAAGAAGCAGTTCAAACAGAGGGTGATACTCAATTTGCAGGATTGATCAAAAAGGTTGAAGCTGTGTGCAAGGCTTTAACAGTGCCTGTGATTGCTAAAGAAGTAGGATGGGGTTTTTCCAAAGATGATATAACACTACTTATTCAAGCAGGAGTGACAGCCATCGATGTTGCAGGAGCGGGTGGAACTTCATGGTCACAGGTTGAGATGTATCGTTCGAAGGATGAATCTAAGCGCAATCTGGCCGCAGCCTTCTCCGATTGGGGAATTCCGACTGTTGAGGTCATCCAAACTGTAATCAAAGTGGCTCCAGGTTTGAAGATAATCGCATCAGGTGGCGTGCGAACTGGTGTAGACATAGCCAAGTGTGTTGCTATGGGAGCATCTTTGGGGGGCATGGCTGGTCCATTTCTTAAAACCGCATCCCAATCGGTTGAGGAAACCATAAAATTGATCAATTTACTCAAGGAAGAAGTAAGTATTTGCATGTTTGCTACTGGGTCGAAAACCTTAGATCAACTTCGGCATGATAAACTAGTAAGAAATTAAACGAATGTTCCCAAACTCCATCGAAGGTATTACCCAAACTTATCTAGATGCAATTGAAGATGAGCTTCAGCAAGCTGTGAAGCGAGCAAATGATTTTGGAAATAGCAGGCTGCACAGTATGCTTGCCTACCATATGGGATGGCAGGGCAATCGAAACCATACTCAGGCTCGCGGAAAACGCATCCGACCTTTATTGGTCTTATTATCATGTTCCGCAGCTGGTGGAGATTGGCTATACGCAATGCCGTTTGCAACCGCAGTTGAGTTGGTACACAATTTTTCGCTCATCCATGATGACATCGAAGATCATAGTCCACTACGCCGCGGTCGTCCAACAATTTGGAAGAAATGGGGCATCCCCCAAGCGATCAATACCGGTGATGCTATGTTTGCCCTGGCGCACCTAGAAGCCGTCCGTATTGCAAAGATTGTTTCCCCTTCTATTGCTCTTAAAGCAGTCGAGATACTTCAACGCACTTGTTTACATCTCACTCAAGGTCAATATCTGGATCTGTCATATGAGTCGAGAAACGATTTAACGATCGAGGATTATTGGCACATGGCAGAAGGAAAAACAGCTGCCTTGGTCTCTGTAAGCACGGAGTTGGGTGCTATGGCAGCCCTCAGCAGTGATAAGACAAGTGATTTATATCGTATATTCGGAAGGTTGCTTGGATTGTCATTCCAAGTCCAGGATGATTTACTCGGGATTTGGGGAAATTCTGACCTTACTGGTAAATCAAGTCAGAGTGACCTGGTAACGGGAAAAATAACATTGCCAGTGTTGTATGGGTTATCCAAAGCTGGTAAATTTGCCACTCGTTGGAAGCGTGGACCGATCCACGCCGATGAGGTGACCGATGTCACTAAACTATTGGAGCTTGAGGGCGGAAAGGAATTCGCACTGACTCAGGCAAATAATCTGCTCAATGAAGCGATATCGACGCTTGAGGAAGCACATCCGATTGGAATTGCTGGCGATGCCTTAAAGGAACTGGCTTTGAGCCTGATTAATCGACAGTCATAATATGAAAGTGTTCTTTATATGAACTCTTTAAATACCTGGTTACCCAATAAGTGACCTTTTTTCGTCAAGCGTAATCTCTCCCATTGGTCTCCAGTCCATTCCAATAAACCGAAAGAGATTAAGCGATCAATTTGAGCACTAAATCGCTCCTGAAGACTTATCCCAAACCGTCGCTGAAACTCCTGGTTGGAAACCCCTTCCAAGACGAGCCTCAAACCCATCATCATTGTCTCGCCTATCTCAGTATCAGTATCTATGGGATTCAACTGTATTGTTGCCGGAGTGTGGGGAAAGATTGTACCCTTTCCTGGCAATGATGCATTATTCCTCATCCGATTAATATAGGCGCCAGGTGTTGCGACATCTACCGTACGATAATGATTAATAAAACCGTGTGCGCCAGCTCCTATACCAATGTAAGGCATGTTCCTCCAGTACTGGAGATTATGCTTGCATGAATACAGCTCTCCCGATTTGTTAAGATGAGCCCAATTTGAGATTTCATATTGGACATATCCCGCTTCTGCCAATTTATCACATGCAAATTCATACATATCTGCAGCCATATCTGGATCGGGTTCTGATAGAATGCCTGTTTCCACTTTCTTCTGCATAGGGGTGCCATGTTCAAGGGTCAGTGCATAAAGTGATAAATGCTCGGGCTGCAAGGATAAAGCGGCTTCTAATGAAATTATCCATGAATTAAATGCTTGATTGGGTAACCCGAGGATTAAATCAAGATTTAAATTATTTATCCCAGCTGCTCTTGACCAATCGACTGCTCTTACGACATCCATAAATGAATGTTGTCTGTCCAAAAGTGTTAATTCATCCTGGTTGGCCGATTGCATTCCAAGACTTATCCGGTTTATCCCCAAGCTGTGGATTTTCCTTAAATACACTTCCGACACTGTACCCGGGTTGGCTTCAAGGGTGATTTCTAGTGATGGTGAAAGATCATAACGATTATTTAAGGTCGTGAGGATATTTTCCAACTCATTTTCAGGGACCAAAGACGGTGTGCCACCACCAAAATATACGGTGTGGATAGGTAATCGCTCCATACCCATCTGTGATAAATGCTCGATTTCTTTGCACACTGCTTGTGAGTATGCAGGTATTAACCTTTGAAGACCTGCATAGGTAATAAAATCGCAATACCCACATCGATGAATACAAAATGGGATATGAATGTAAAGGCTGGTAGAAATCATTTTCTGAGTATATCACGCACATTTGTGGTCATATATCCAGCTTGTATTCAAAACCACAACTGCCCGTTGAATAAAAAAAGCTGGTATAATGCGCCAAGTCTTGGCAATTCGCTTGACCTCACAAATATGACTCCTGAAAAAATTACATCACCCACAAAATTATGTCCCACATGTGGAACACGTGTAAAAGAAGATGCAACCCGGTGTCTGGTATGCGGAGCAGACCTTGCTACTACTGAAAAAGTTGCCCAGTCATCCAAGGTTGTTCAAGGCAGTCGGATGCCTTCGATTACACTAAGTCTCCCAGCTGCGATCGGATTATTGGCACTATTCCTCGGGATTGGGGCAATCATGGTGTTTTTTGCACTTCGCCAAGCTCCTGAAGCAATAATTCCTCCGACAGCGACATCTACAATCACCGCTACAGCAACCGGCACCCAGACGGCAACACCGTCACCGCTACCAACATTAACCAATACGCCTGAGCCGAGCCCTACTCCCGTTACGTATCTCGTAAAAGCAAATGATACCTGTATTGGCATAGCCCTCTTTTTTAAAATCTCAGTACAAAGCATTGTGACTATAAATAATCTACCAGCAGCCTGTGACACTTTATATATTAATCAGCCATTACTCATTCCGCAACCTACGCCAACGATAACACCATTACCCTCTGCCACTTACAGCCTAGCTGAACAAACCGAAGCGGCTTGTGAAAAAAAAGAGATCATCGTCCAATCAACCGATACCCTGGGTAGTATTTCTTCTAACTATAATGTTCCGATGGAAGCAATTAAAGCGGAAAATGGTCTCTCAGGTGATACGGTTTATTTGGGGCAACCTCTTATCATACCCCTGTGCAGGCAATTTGCTACCCCAGGTCCATCACCGACAGCCACTCCACTACCTCCTTATGCGGCACCCAATCTTCTCCTTCCTGCGAACGGTGCCCCATTCACCTTAGCTGATGATTCCATCACCCTACAATGGGCATCGGTTGGTTCATTACAAGAAAATGAAGCTTACAAGGTCACGATTGAAGATCTCACTGCTACACTTGGCCCATCTCTTGTCGACCAAGTCACGGACACAAAATATATCGTACCGTCAACCATTCGTCCAACGGATAGAGATGCGCACATTTTTACCTGGTTCGTTGAGGTAGTACGCATAAATGGTTCTGATGAAAGTGGTAATCCCATATGGTTGAATGCGGGTACTGCAAGCTTTCCGAGGTATTTTAGCTGGACCGGTGTCCCAGCAATAATCACTCCCGCACCTTAAAATACAATAACAGCGGTGGAAAAACCACCGCTGTTATTATTTTCCCTGATTGTAATTGACTACGCTTTATAAGCAATATCTTCGAGCATTGCTGTTGTCAGGGATTTCGGCCTCTCAATCGGCTGACCCAGCGCTCTCGCCCACACAGCATTCGCCGATACCCCGAGGATACGACTGACCCCGAAAATCACAGTGTAAAAGTCGAATTCTTTGATCCCAAAGTGATATTGTAAAGTACCACTGATTGCATCTACATTAGGCCATGGATCCCTGGCTTTACCCTGCTCCCTTAATACATCTGGAACCACCTCATAAACAAGGGCTGCAAGTTTGAAAATCTCATCTTCCGCAAAGTATTTCTTTCCAAACTCCAACTGCGCTGTATACCGTGGATCTGTCTTGCGTAACACAGCATGCCCATATCCTGGTATTACCTGTCCATTATTCAACGTATCCCAGGCAAATTGCCGTAAGGCAGACTTGTCATAGGAGCACTCTCCACATTTCTCTTTTACACTCAACAGCCAGATCAAGCATTCCTGGTTGGCTAAACCATGCAGTGGTCCAGCCAAACCACTTAAACCAGCTGACGCAGCATAATAAATATCCGAAAGTGAAGAAGCAACCAGGTGAGTTGTATGGGCGCTTACATTCCCGCTTTCGTGGTCGGAATGAAGCAGTAAGTACAATCGGGACAAATCTTCATATAGGGGATCTTTAATCCCCATCATGTGGGCAAAATTACCGGCCCAATCCAAATTTGGATCAGGGGGAATATACTCACCATTCTTATATTTCAAGTTATAGATGAAAGCCGCAATCTCAGGAAGCTTCGCAATTAGATTCATGCTGTCTTCAAGCATGGGTTCCCAATAAGAATCTTTCTTCAGCCCCTCATGATACTGCTTCGAAAAGAGTGATTCACGTTGTAGGGTCAATACAGCCAGGGTGAATAATGTCATCGGATGGGCATCAGAAGGCAAGGCTCGGATTGTATCAAACACGTATTGGGGAACTATTCCTCGTTTCTTCCACTCAGCTTCAACATCCAATGCCTGTTCTAACGTAGGAATACTACCGACTAAGAAGAGGTAATAGAGCCCTCCGACATAAGGCATCTCCGCACCTATTGGTTTTGGTAATTTCGCTAGGACCTCTGGGATCGTGTATCCCCGAAAGCGAATCCCTTCAGCCGGGTCCACATATGAAATATCTGTTACAAGACTTTTAACATCCCGCATACCACCATAAACCTGGGATATGGTTACCTCACCAACTTTTACATCACCTTTTTCTTTAATAAGTTTGCTTACTCTTTCTCTCCATTCGGGCAATTGCTGCTCGATCTTATCTTTTAATAACATATCAATATCTCCCGCTTTATATTTTTACCAGATTGCGCAATGCATCCGTAGTTTGCTGGACTGCTTCTGCTGATCGATTTAATGCTTCTCGCTCTTCGTTAGTTAGATCATAGACAACGATCTTCTCAATCCCATTCCGTCCCAGTTGAACCGGAACCCCAAAGAATATATCATTTAGACCATACTCACCTTTCATAAATGCTGAGGCGGGTACAATTAAATGTTTGTCTTTCATAATGGCTTCCACCATTTGAGCGACCGCAGCTGATGGTGCGTAATACGCACTTCCAGTTTTTAATAAGCTGACAATTTCTCCGCCCCCCTTTCGGGTACGATTTACGATCGCCTCCAGACGTTCTGGTGATAATGCATTCTGTAAAGATGTTCCAGCTACATTTGAATATCGAGTTAACGGCACCATCTCATCGCCATGACCACCAAGCACGTAACATTGCACATTTTCCACCGATACGCCTAATTCTATCGCGACAAAAGCGCGCATCCTGGCAGAATCCAGGATTCCCGCCTGCCCAATCACTCTTTCTGACGGTAGATTACTTAATTTCATTGTCAGATATGCCATCGCATCCAGTGGATTGGTGAGGATGATATAAATCGCGTTAGGTGAGCTTTTTATTGTTTCCAAAGTGGCTTTGCTCACAATCTCTGCATTTACACTTAGTAAGTCATCCCGGCTCATCCCAGGCTTTCTGGGAAGGCCTGCAGTAATTACGATGATATCAGACCCTGCGGTTGCGTCGTAATCATTGGTTCCAATAATGCTGACGTCTTTCCCTATGACCGGCATCGCTTGTTGTAAATCAAGCGCTTTTCCCTGTGGCATACCCTCAACAATATCCACTAATACAATATCAGCAATTTCCCGCTCTGCCAACCAATGAGCAGTCGTGGAACCGGTCATGCCACCACCAATGATTGATATTTTGTTCTTCATATTTCCCTCCAGATGAAATAGATTATGACTTTATGGGGATTGGTTGGTTTTCTTCACGCGCTTGAAGGAACCGGATAGCCTGCATCGCGGCTGCTGCACCCATCCCCGCAGAAGTGATCACTTGCCTAAAATCCGGGTCACCTGCCTCACCAGCAACATATACACCTGGGATATTTGTGGATAATAGATGATCGGTCTTGATATAACCGTGTTCATCCAGGGCAAGCGAGTCTGCAAATATTTGTGTACTCGGGATGTGACCAATAAATATAAACACACCGTCCGTAGTAAGCTCTCGTAATTCTTGGGTCTTTAGGTTCTTTATTTTTATTTTCCTTACTGTTTCCTCACCCATAATCTCAGCTATGGTACTGTCCCAAATAAACTTGATCTTGGGGTGACTAAGAGCACGCTGTTGTAAAATTACTCCAGCCCGTAGGCTATCCCTGCGGTGGATAATGGTTATGGATTTAGCATATCGGGTGAGGAACAGACTTTCTTCAATTGCACTATCTCCTCCCCCCACAACAACCACATCTTTATCCTTAAAAAACCAGCCATCACAGGTTGCGCAGTAGGATACACCTCTACCCGTTAATTCCTTTTCACCTGGAACATCCAATTGAGTCGCTTGAGCGCCTGTTGCAACGATTAAGGTATCTGCAAGATATTCATAATTGTATGTTTTTATCCGAAAAGGGTGTTCCTTAAGATCCACATCTGTGGCAGTATCATATTCTATATGCGCACCAAATCTTTCAGCTTGTTTTTGAAATAACTCAACGAGTTCCTGACCACCCACCCCTTCTGGAAAACCAGGATAGTTTTCTATGGTATTTGTTAGTGAAACCTGACCACCTAATTCCATACCGGTTAATACGATGGGTTCCAGATTTGCCCTAGCAGCATATAATGCAGCGGACAACCCAGCTGGCCCTGAACCGAGTATTAAAATTTTTATGTTTTTTAAATCTGCTGAGTGATTTGTGGAGATTTTATTCAATCTCAAATCCATTTTATTACCCTTTCAAACCGGGGATAGTGATATCAAGCATACTGAATATTAATTTAATACTTAATAAAATATGATGCAAATTATGGCTAAAAGTTGCAAATCGTCATCTGAAGATAATCCATAATAATGTAATCAATGAAGCAACCCGAAATAACCAACTAAATGCTTCCTGGCTCGCAACTGATAATTGGATTGATGCGACCAGGAATGCAAAAAAGATGATCC
>JBAPSY010000038.1:0-3233 GCA_049281855.1 Anaerolineales bacterium | reverse complement strand
ACCTATCCCCTGCTCGTTTTGGAGTTACCTATGATAAGGGGATACGAAGACTATAAGTGAACATAGGAGGTGATCAATAATTGAATATATTCTCCTCGTGTCGATGACCCCGTAGGGCACCGCCTGGACACCTGGGGAGCGGGGGTCAGACACCTGCGAAACCTACACCTACGATGATTTTCTGGAGGCTGGTTTGATTATTTCACCAGATATGAATCCTGGTCTTCATAAGAGGGATACAAAACCGGCCTCCATGGTATCCTGGAGACTGATCTTTTTTTGCCTGTGTCGCTTATACCTTGATTTTATTCGAACACTCGTGCTAAAATGCATAAGGTCGCATACAGAGGAGTTAGTTACGACATGAATGCAAATGCCTTTCGCCATTTCTACGAATATCACTTCACTGAAAATCGCAAAATATGGAATACATATATCACTCCATTATCCCATGGACAGTTCACCCAAAAAGTGGACTACTCTTCTGGGTCTATCCGAAACCAAATCGTCCATCTCATGAGCGTTGATGATACATGGTTTAGCGGATTGCGAGGTGTCGAAATCCCAGAATCGCTTAATCCCGCTAACTTTGACGATCGGAAAATCATTCGTGCACACTGGGACAACGTTGAGCAAAATATGCGCAATTATCTTGTAAAATTGCGGGACGATATGTTATTCGAAAAACCGTTCGCAGATGGAGAAGATAAAGATCTTATACTATGGCAAGTACTTCTCCATGTAGGTAATCATGGTACAGATCATCGCGCACAAATTCTCAGATTGCTAAACGATTCGGGAGCCAAAACAGCGCCTCAAGATTACATTTTCTACGTCTATGACAACTTGTAGATGTTTTTTTGTCCGCGCTTGGTTATATCACCCCGGTTGAGTTCGGGGCAATAGCGGCTATTAGCCTGTTTGAACCTCTCTTAATGCCAGCCTAATTCTGTCCAGGAATGCAACCGCACTTCATCGATGGTGACATAATGTCACCAATTATTCACCAAGGATAAATCCTAGTCTAAGCAAATTGCACACGAATTACACACGAAACCAGCCTCCAGGGTGATTTTCTGGAGGCCGGTTCGATTTTTACTCGATAATTTAGCGCCCCCGGCGGGATTCGAACCCACAACCATCTGATCCGAAGGCTAAGGTTGACGATTGAACCTCGAATATGTCGGAGCAATTTGTGAATTAAAAGAACAGTGGCGTTTTTTTGTCAATTAAGTGCATGTTCTGCAATTGGTTTTTATGAAACTGTACACGAACTGGGGTAGTTACAAGCATGTCTCGTTCCTAGACGGTTTGAGGATTATGACTCTGTCAATCTTGACAATAGTATTAATAGTGGTATCATAAAATTGTGGCAACAATTGAAGAAATTCTCGTTATGATGCGCCGGAATCCTAAGGGTATCAAGTACAACGACTTTTGCAAAGTCTGTGACCAATATTTTGGTGAACCTAGACAAGTCGGTAGCAGTCATAGAATATATAAAACTCTCTGGCGGGGCGACCCGCGGGTCAATATTCAAAATGATAAGGGAATGGCGAAAGCTTATCAGGTGAAGCAGGTACTCAAAGCCATTGAGCGATTGGAGAAACAAGAAAATGCTGAAGAATGATCACTACACCTATCGCGTTACCTGGTCTGAAGAAGATGGTGAGTATGTAGGTCTATGCGCAGAATTCCAAAGCTTGAGCTGGCTGGCATATGAACCGGAAGCTGCACTCCAGGGTATACGCCAGTTAATCGCCGATGTCGTTGCGGACTTGCATGCTAGCGGTGAGCCTATTCCTGAGCCACTGGCCTCGAAAAAATACAGTGGGCATTTCATGGTGCGTGTGCCCCCAGAACTCCACCGGCAGTTGGCGTTGGAAGCTGCTGAATCGGGCGTCAGCCTGAACCGGCTGGCAAGCGATAAACTGAGAAGGGAGGGTTGTTAGAAAGATGGAGGAAATGGTATCGTAGGCCGGCCTACCGGTGATCAGGTTTCATGATTGCAGGCATACGGCAGCCTCTATCATGCGAAGTCTGCGGATCCCTCCAATAATCGTGGCTGGGATGCTGGGTCACTCGCTGACGATCTTAAGACCCGCTATGCTCATTTAGCTCGCTTTGCTCGCTATGCTTGCAATATTCCGGGGACGCAGGATGAGGCAGCTCGCCTGATGGATGAAATTCTCACTCCGATCCCGATCGATCTCAGGGTTCTGGAAAAATAAATTATATACCCAATTTCTCGCCAAACCCCAAACCCAAAACCCCAAACCCTTCAATCGCTTTTGTGCGCCTAACGGTTTGCGTTACCCGCTGGTGGGCGGGACGAGATCACGCCACTTTGACGGAACCAACTCCAAGCCGCGCAAACTGCCTGAAAACGCGCCGACTCCCACCAGTCGGGTGCACGCTGTGTTAGGCGCTTACTGTCTGAGTCTTCACGATTCTTCTGGACCACATTTAAAGTTTGTATAACCCGAACGGAAGGGTGCAACCTCGCCTGTCTCGGGTACAAAGCGATGGCGCAACACACAGCCAACGTCGTTGGTCAGTAAGTGTAAGGAGATGGATGGATCAGCACTCGTGGTGATTACTCGGTGAATGTCACCTGAGGGAGGTATTAATTCGTAAAAAGACCCAGCTTTCAGATGATTCTTGGTTACCAATTTCAAATTGGTGTGGTTATCATCTTGTGCAATGGGAGCCTCAGGTGCAAATACTTCCTCATCTTGTTCGCCTACATATAACCCGACAAGCCCCCAAGCTAAATGGTCGTGGACAGGTGTGACTGCTCGCGGTGGCAACACGAGTGCGGCGAGAGAGAGTGTGCCATTCGTATCTTTATAAAGTAGCCAATTGGCAATTCCGACGCCCATGCCTCCTACTGCAGGAGTACGACGGAACTCATCTGGCAACCAAGTGGTATCTTCCATGATTTGGCTGAAATGAGGACGAATGGCAGTCAACTTTTCGGCAACGGAACCGTCTCTTTCTAAAATCGCCTTCACCTGTCCTATAAAGTTTCGCACTTCTGGAGTATCACAAATAAACTCGTCAGACATTGGTATTCTCCTTTCTTTACTAATGAGCGCCTAACGGTTTGCGTTACTGGCGCTGGGGCGGACGTGGACAATGCTTGGGAGCAGAGAAAACTCGAATTCTGGATAAGACAGAATCTGATAGAACTTCCTTATCCCGAACTGGAGTTAGGCTACTCTGCTTTTCGC
>JBAPSY010000037.1:0-13864 GCA_049281855.1 Anaerolineales bacterium | reverse complement strand
CCCTCTGGGTCAACCAATCTGGCAGGCGAATCTGATAAGCGATCGGTCATGCGGACATCTGTGATTTTTTCTCCCAATTGTGATTTGAAACGGTCGATTAGTGCGACCCATTGATTTGGATCAAGGGATGGCTTTGTTTCATTCTCCGGCTCTTTTTCCATGGGAGGCAGCTTAATATCAGGTGAAGAGACATTCACCAAATTGTGATCCTTATATTTTGCCAACCTGACCACCATGAACGGGTCAATCGGCTCCGTGAGGAGCAATACCTCAAGCCCATGCTTTTTGATAATATCCAGGTGAGGGCTGTAAATCACCGAGCGTTCGTCATCCCCCATAATATAGTAAATGTCCTTTTGCTCCGGTCTCATTCGCCCAATAAAATCGTCCAAGGAGGACCATTGATCAGTAATATTCGTTGTATGAAACCGAAGCAGGGGGTATAAAGAGTCAGGTTCGGTTTGTTCGATAGCTACACCTTCCTTGATATAGCGGCCAAACTCTTCCCAAAACTTATAGTAATTCTCCGCTTCATCCTTTGCTAGCTTCTCAAGGGCACCGGTGATTTTGGAGGTGATCAGTTGCTTAAGATTGACCATGATCCTGTTAGCCTGGATGGTCTCACGGGACACATTTAATGGCAAATCTTCAGTATCCACCACGCCTTGAATGAAACGGTAATATTCCGGTAAAACGTCCTTGCAATATTCCTGGATCAAAACATTGCAGGAATATAACTTCAAGCCATCCTCTTTACGAATGGAAAAGAGGTTCCGTTCAGATTTCGAGGGCACGTACAAAATCGCATACATCTGTACAGGTGCATCCACGGACAAATGGACATATGTCAATGGGGGTGAAAAATCCAATGTCAATTGATGGTAAAAATCTTCATAATCCTTTTTCTCAACCTTGCGCGGAGTCTGTCGCCATATCGCAGTTTGCTTGTTGGCCTGCTCTTTCTTTTCACCCAGATAGATTGGGAAAGAAACGAAATCTGAGTGTTTTTTGATTACGTCACGCAACCGACTTTCCTGAACGAATTCTTTCGCATCCTCTTTTAGTTTGATGATCACGGTAGTTCCCCGATCAGGCTTTTGTGCAGATTCGATCGTGTAAGTGTCTTCTCCAGTGCAAAACCAGGAGGCAGCAGTCGCTCCAGGCAGGTATGAACGTGAAATCACCCGGATCCATTCGGCGACCATGAAGGCTGAATAAAAGCCAACCCCGAATTGGCCAATAATTTCAGATATATTTTTTGACCCCTCCTTGGCAGCGGTTATAAAAGCCCTGGCACCAGAATGAGCAATGGTTCCCAAGTTCTCGACCAGCTCGTCGGATGTCATCCCGATACCAGTATCGCTGATGGTTAATGTGCCCGCACTCGGGTCAGAGGTTATCGTGATGGAAAGCTCTGCGTCAGAATCGAGGACATTCCGGTTGGTGAGTGTCTCAAAACTCATCCTTGTGAGAGCATCAGAAGCATTGGAGATCAATTCTCGCAGAAATATTTCACGCTCAGTATAAAGAGAGTGGATAAGAATATCCAAAAGCTGCCTTGTTTCAGCCTTAAAAGGTATGGGTTGTGGTGTTTCACGCGTATTTTGTTTTGTTTGATCGTTCATAGTTGATTACCTTCAAATATTATCGGCTAATTTTCTTGTATTGGATGCGGTGGGGAATGTCAGTTAAAATCCCGGCTCGCCTCTTTCGGTCGATCTCATAATCAGTGTAATTCCCGTCGAACCAGAATATCGTACTATCCCCTTCAAAGGCTAGAATGTGGGTGGCAACCCGGTCCAGGAACCAGCGATCATGGCTGACGATGATAGCGCAACCAGCAAAGTTATCGATCGCCTCTTCCAGTGCACGCAACGTGTTCACATCCAGGTCATTGGTTGGCTCATCAAGCAGGATTACGTTCGCGCCTTGGGTGAGTATTTTAGCCAGATGGACCCTGTTACGCTCTCCTCCAGAGAGTACACCGACTTTCTTTTGCTGGTCAGTCCCGTGGAAGTTGAAGCTGGCAACGTATGCGCGGGAGTTCATTCTCCTGCTCCCAAGAAGAAGGTTATCCTCCCCCCGCGTGATTTCCTCCCACACGGTTTTGTCATTTTCCAAAGTATCGCGAGCCTGGTCCACATAAGCAAGTTGGACCGTTTCACCAATGAAAATCTCTCCAAGATCCGGTTGCTCCTGGCCTGTGATTAATTTTAACAAAGTAGTTTTGCCAGCCCCATTAGGACCAATGACCCCAACAATACTACCAGGAGGGATGCTCAAGTTCAGGGCATCAATCAAGAGTTTATCCGCATATCCTTTTGAGACACCCTTCATCTCAAGAACCCGCTTGCCTAATCTTGGTCCGGGGGGAATGTAGATCTCGAGATTTTCCCTCAGCTGCTCATATTCCTGACTGAGTAGTTTTTCGTAGGCGGTCACCCTGGCTTTCCCCTTAGATTGGCGAGCTTTGGGGGACATATGGATCCATTCAAGCTCACGCTCCAGGGTTTTTTGCCGTTTGGTCTCACTCTTCTCTTCGTGTTGCAGGCGATCTTTCTTCTGTTCCAGCCAGGAGGAATAATTCCCCCGCCAGGGTATCCCAAACCCGCGATCGAGCTCCAGGATCCACTCTGCCACATTGTCGAGGAAATAGCGATCATGGGTTACGGCAATGACGGTACCCTTGTATTGCTTGAGGTGCAGCTCCAACCACGCAACTGATTCTGCATCCAAATGATTCGTCGGTTCATCTAGCAACAAGATATCTGGTTCTGTGAGCAGCAACCGGCATAGTGCCACGCGACGGCGCTCTCCGCCTGAAATTAACCCAACGGGCATATCTTCAGGAGGGCAGCGCAGTGCATCCATGGCAATATCCAAGCGGTTATCCAAAGTCCAGGCATCCACTTTGTCCAACTTTTCCTGGATTACGGTTTGTTGATTGATCAATGCATCAAAGTCAACATTCGGGTCGTTAAATTTATCATTGATTACTTCATATTCATGAAGCAGGCTGATAATGGGTTGGACAGCTTCTTCCACAACTTGCTTGACTGTTTTTTGAGGATCCAGCTTTGGTTCCTGTTCCAACATACCAACGGAATAACCTTTTGCAAATGCAAGCTCACCAACGAAATCCTTATCTTCCCCGGCAATAATATGCAATAGGGTGGATTTCCCCGCCCCATTCAAGCCAAGCACCCCAATTTTTGCCCCGTAAAAGAAACCTAAGGAAATATCTCGTAATACCATTCGGTTGGGAGGATATAACCTCCCAACCCTGCTCATCGAAAAGATCACCTGTTGGTCACTCATTGGTCACCCAATCATTACTGAAGCGGAAAGACAGCCAATAATAGCCAGGCGGTAAACATTGCACCAGACATAGCAAAAGCCCAAGTACCATGCTTAGGAGATATTGCCAGCATATGCAATCCAATTATCACAGGAACAAGTGGAAGGATGATAAATAAAAAGCCGAGTTCGGGGTTAATCCTCAAAGCGAGATAGAGACCACCGACCACCGCCATGACTTGAATTAACCACCAGCCGATTTGACCAATGCGATTGGCTTGTCTGGCTGCTTCTCCTACTGAGAAGAACCATGGTAAGAGGATAATTGTGCCTGGTATCCATAACCATAATCGTGAGGGAATAAGCAGCCAGGGCAGCCAGACGAAATTACCCAACAGACCAACCCCCAGCCATAAGGCTGCAAAGGCAATCAATCCTTTAAATAATTCCCTGGTCGACGGCCTGGATAAATGAGGTCTTAGTATTAACAGACTGATCACCCCCGCCACACCGTACCAGATCAGCATGTATCCTCCAACCAACAATCCGAGCAACTGACTTAACTTTACTCCGCCTAAACTCACCAGCCATAGAAAGATCGTGGCTATCAGGCTACCTCCCAATAAGGCAATTATCCTGAGCCATTGCGGGGCTATCAGGACCTTTTCTCGGATAGTAGCTGGGAAAGTACTTAAAGTTGCTTTAGATAAGAAAATGGAACCAATAATTCCCAACCCAAACCAAAGGATACGACGATCGGTATAGTTTGATGCTTCTGGCTGCGGTCCGAATGTGGCGTCCAACCAAGAACGTGAGGTCGAATGAGCGGTAGGAGAAAAGAGGATCGAGATGTGTTCCACATTTGGTATGATCACCAGTTTATGGGCGCTCCCAGCAGCCAGATCATTACTTTGACCACCAGCCATGGCTAATAGTCTTTCAGCACTGGATACAAATTGTGGCTCTAAGCTGCCTGCCATGAGAAGCAAATTATGCGGTAGGGTGGGGGAGACAGACTGGCTAACTGGCGAAATTGCAATGGTAGCATAGGTATCAGGATGGGTGATGCCATATGATAAGGCAACCCCACTGCCCATAGAATGCCCTAATATGGCAACAAGTTGGGTATTGATTAACCCAGTGGTCTCAGCCTCAGCCAAGGCAGCTTGTGCATTTTGAAGTAAGTCATTTGATTCTGAGGATTGAATGAGAGGATTGGGGTTGGCACCATGCCCTTCAAAATCCCATGAGACCGTTGTGTAGCCAGCGTGGGCTAAAGTTAAAGCAAAACCGCGCATAAGAACCTCTGACCCAGCAAACCCGTGGGCAATGAGAATGGTAGGTCTTGATGCAGGCACTGCATTTGAGGGAGTAATCATTGTGACGGGTGGGTTTGTGGTGTGCAAATTGATCACATCGAGACCGCTTTGGGTAGCTGCGATTTGCCAAATCGAAATCACCATCATGAGAAAACCCAACATAAAAAGCACAATATGTTTATTGCGCATCGTCAAATCCTCTTTTTACCCCAATAAAGATCCCAGGGGATTTTTGGATAAAGATAGAGCCCTGTTGGGATATCAATTTGCTTATTCTTCTGTATAAATTGGATCTAAACCAGTCATCATCAGGATTACCTGATGGTGTGATCATGGAATAGATATATGCCACCAGCGGCTCTGCCTCACTGACAACCAGCGAGTCTTCATAGAGGTGAACCTCGATCTGTTTAAACCTTGCGGCAAGTTGTGGCAAGCCATTTTCAAGGGTGAAGCCTTCTGCGCTCATGGCTGGGGATAAATAATTATTAGACGATTGAGCATTTTGAGCGATGATCTCCGAAAGCTCCTTTAAGTGATTTTCCCCATTGGTAGTGACGTAAAAACGGCCATCTGGTTTTAGGACACGGGAAATTTCTGCCAATGCCCTTTGTCGATCCTGTACGAGATAAAACATATGATTGGCGATGATGGCATCGAAGGTTTCGTCCACAAAGGGTATAGCCATAGCATCGAAAGCTTCAAAAGTAAATGCGTTTCGATAGCTTCCAAGATTAACCTTACATGCGGATATCATCCCCGGTGAAAAATCCGATAAGCAGACATACCAGCCCGCAGGGATTCGATCCTTGTTATCCAACCATATTGATCCCGGTCCACATCCAATTTCCAGGATATTTGCTTCAAACGGGAGGTCGAATTGGTCAAATACCCAGCGAAACCAACTATATGGATTGGTGCTAAAACGTTGGTGCAGCTGGATGCGTGCGTTGATATTGCTGGCATCCTTATTCTGCTCAGAAACGAGAACTTGATCCAGATAAGTAGGCATAGATTTGGTCAGGTGACTATAACTCGAGTTCCCAACCCCCTTTGTTCCCATTGCCGGTGATTTTCTATCGGGGTCTTATAAACCGGGGTTGACCAGCGAAATAACCATTTGGCTTCCTCAGTGCGCATGTTCACACAGCCATGACTCATTTGCAAACCAAAATTATCATGCCAGTATGTTCCATGGAAGGCATTTCCAGGCGGTGACAGGAAAAAGCAGGTCCAAGGGACGCCAGGTAGATCACTACCATCACTTGCCAGATCACCAATTCCCATGTGTTTGGAAGGCATTTTCGATTGAATATTAAACTCACCCCGAGGGGTATCCCAAGGGACATCATTCGGATCAGGTTGCTTGTTCAATCCAGAAGAAATATGGGTGGAAAGTACGATATTATCCCCTTCGTATGCGATTAGCGTCTGATTTTGAATGGATACCTCGATACGTTTTTTAGAAGGAGGAACGTCAGGAGATATTGGGCTTAGCTCTTCGTCCGGAATAAGCCGCATATGGAAAGCAGGAACATGGTATTGGTCTTCGCGCAGCTCATCATATAACCGGTACCAGGGTGTACCATCCGGTCCTTCATCCACCCCCACTCCCCAATGAGTGGATAGATAATATAGTCGACTCCTGGGCTGCCAACCATCCGCGACGCTGTATTGGTAAATCTGCGTATATGGAACCGTGACTTCACACAACTGTCCTCTTTCGGGAAGGTAATTCACAGGTGTGTTATATCTATATTTGACTTTTTGGATATAGGCACTATGGATATAACCTTCCCAGATACGGTACCAGATTGGATTATATGGTGGTCCATCCTTGGGGGATAATGAATAGTATAGATTTTCAAGTGTATCGCGGCGGAGGTATCCGACGGTCTCACCTTTAGGCCAGGTTGGTTCTTTAAACACACTCACTGTATTTTTGGTCACGCGTCCTATCGTACCACTTGGATGGAAGGAATCATCGGGAGAAGCAGGAAATGGATTGGCAGCCAACGTTGATAATGCCAATGCACTTAGCTTGAGAAAACCCTTTCGAGAAATATGCTTCATCATAGACTTGATTTTAATGACCCATCGCAAAGTAGGCAAGGATGTTTATATTAAGGTCCAATCAAATTAATTAATCAAGATTCATTATTAAATATTACAAGACGGTCTTTATCAGCAGATTGGTAATAGCGTCTGAAAGCTGCGCTTTCAGCTAACATCGAATTTAGACGGTTCGAGCTGGTTTGTGTATCTTCTGTTTTCTTTTTACTACCTGCCTCTATTTTGGCTTCATGATCATTGATGGACACCAACCTTATATGACCGTGATCATCGAGCCATTCGAGAGCAGATTTTACAGTTGGAATCCTTTGTGCAGTGGCAGCTGCTAATGACGAGAGGCTGGCAATTCCATTTGTTGATTTTATCCGGTTTTTCAATAATCCTACCAGGCGCTTTAGAAATGCTTCCGGTTCATCCATCCCTGGATTGATAGCAAATAAATAGACTCTAGCTGGCTGCACTTTTTGAAGCACGGATAGAATTTCGTTTGGACCAGGTGGTATCGTCCAGATAACCAGAGTATCAGCAGGGGAGAGGGAGGAACGATCAAGGCAACCTCTTTTTCCTTTAGCTTCAGCTTCTCCCCAGACGATAAGCTGTTCCTGTCTGTGAAGTTGATTTATTCTAACCACTGGCTCAGGTTCTCCCCGCAGGTCAATCACTTCAATCGGGCGTTTTTTATCAACCAATGAAATCGATTGGGCTTCAGATACTCGATAGTCGATCCACTCGATTTGGACATCGCGTTGCCCACGGTAGGTACTGGCGCGGACGGAATAAACGAGATCAAATTTCGCATCGGGTAAGGAATTACCTGCGCCTTGCCACCAGATGGAGTGTTGGGTATGTTCCAGTTCATCCTCGATGGTCAGTTGCAAATGTTCATTTGCACGACCCACTGTAGCATAACCGGTTAACTTCAGGTCACGGGTGGCAAATACCAGGGGAGGGTTGCCAGCTCCAAAGGGAGCCAAACGTTCCAAATCCTCAACCAGCTCAAGGGATAATTCGGGTAAGGTTAGATATCCATCGATCTGTAAATCTTTTTCCTTCTGGATACCAAGTCCCATATCCTGGACTGTGCGGGAGAGGGCTATGCGGAAGTCTGCGATGCGTTCTGGATCAAGTGATAATCCCGCAGCCATCGGGTGACCACCAAATTGCCTGACCAGCTTTTGATTGGCTCCAATGGCAGAAGTAATGTTTATCGTCTCTATGGACCTTGCCGATCCACGAGCAGCCTCACCGGGTGGAGATGATAGTAATATAACCGGGCGGTGATATTGTTCAACCAATCGTGAGGCGACCACTCCAATCACCCCGGCAGGCCAGGTTGGGTGGGAGAGAACCAAGACTGGGGAATCCAGCAATTTTGGATCTGTTGATAATTGAGCTTGGGCAGCTTGAAAGACCTGGTCACTTAGTAACTTCCGCTGGGCATTCATCCCCTCAAGCTCGAGCGCAAGAATACGTGCTCGCCCAATGTCGGATGTCGTGAGAAGCTCCACCATGCTATTGGCGTCATCCAACCGTCCAAGGGCGTTCATACGAGGTGCCAGGATATAACCGATATGTTCCTCAGTCAGGTTGGATTGATTTAACTCCGCCATCGCCATAATGGTTTGTAGGCCTAACCGTTTGGTATGCCGCAAGGCTTCCAACCCAAGTTGTAGCAAGTAGCGAGTATCTCCTTTGAGTAAGGCAATATCAGCGACTATGCCTAATGCAACCAGATCCAGATATTGCCCTGGTTTTACATCATTCCCAATAAGGTGCCATAGCTCTTCAACAATTTTGTAGGTAACCCCCACGCCAGGAAGTGAACTCAGTGGATGCTGAACGGGGAGCATTTTGGGGTTAATAATGGTTTCGGCTTTGGGCAAGACGTCAGGCAGGTCATGATGGTCCGTAACGATGACTGGCACACCATTATTTTGAGCGTATTCGATGGAATCTTGAGCTGTGACCCCTGTATCACAGGTCAGGATCAGCTCCACCCCTTTTTGAAGAAACTTTTGCAAAGCTGGCAAGCTGATGCCATGCGATTCTTCTGCCCGAACTGGGATATGGTATATCACATTTCCACCCATCTCGCGCAATGCAGAAACCAAGACGGTGGTGGAAGTCTGCCCATCGACATCAAAATCACCCCATACCCCAATTGTCTTTTGAGCGGAGATTGCCTCTCTTATGAGATTCGCTGCTTTTTCCAAGTCTGGTATTTCCGATGGAGGCGTGGGGTGATACTCCTCGGGGCACAGAAATCCTTTAGCAGAATTAATATCATTGATCCCGCGGGAAAATAATACCTGGCTTACCAAGGGATTTCCACCGATCGCCTGGAGGAAATTCTCTGGGACGTTGATCTTAATCGGTTCAAGCCAGGATCTCAGCATAATAGATTAAAATCCAATCTCCCCAATTTGATCGAAATCAATGGTGACTTCCTCTGGCGATTCGGGTTCCAGCCATTCATTCATATGCTGTAAATCTCCGGGTTTTACGCCACGATTACACAGAGAACGATATGTACAGAACAAGCAGCGCTTTACATCAGGGGTGAGTGGGAAAATGGGTTCAATTTTTTGAGCAATGGTTGTGATGAGGTTGCTTAGATACCTTGAATCTTCCTGATAATTTAAAGAATTATAGGGAAAGGCCTCAGGTTGATCCGGTTGATTAGTGAACCAGTAGATCATCTCAATTTGGGCTGGATCAAGCGGGTATCCGCCTGTGAGTCCGGGGGATGCACCAGTTAATACATACGGATAAACATGAGTTTGGAGGCGGTCTGCCAACCATTTTCGTTTGGGATGGTTCTGAGATGTCTTCCAATCCAGGATGATCAATTTACTGTCTGGTCTAATAATCAGTAAATCATATTTGGCAATTAGGCGGAATTCCCCAAGTGGCACGGATAGAGTAATTTCCTCTAAATGCTGGTTGCCCTGCTCCAATATTATTTCCAGATTTCCATCTTTAACCGAGTGAAGAAAATTGATCCAATCCAACTCCATGACTTCATCGCCATTATTTGTTTGTGCGATTTGAGCCTCAGGAACACCAATCAGGTATTGTCGGACAATTTTATGAAATCTTGCTCCCTGATCGATCATGCGCTCATTCTCTATGTAAGGTTCCGCCTCCACAGCTGGCCAGGAGAGGTGATGTATATGGCGCAGTTGAAACCGTCGCTGGCAATCCACATAATCTTGCAGGCTACTTTGGCTAAACAGAAAGTCTTTAGGCAGAGTCATGGTGTATCTCCGCATGTTTTTCCAGGTATGAATAAAGTTCTACTAACGGTACTGCAGCTAAGGATTCTCCCCGTCGCCCGTTATTCCAAGTGATGATTAGCTCTTTTTTCGCCCGAGTGATGCCAACATATAACAACCTTAACCGCTCACGAGCATAATCCATCCGTGCCTCGATGGTCGGTGAGCCTTCTGAGTACCAATGATACTCATCGGATGAAACCAACGCCTTCAATTGTGCTAGAGATTCCGCTTCAATATTTAAATAATCTCTGATGAACCACTTTTCCGATATATAGGGATCACTCTGTTTTCCGGATGGAAAATCATAATTATTAACTGACATGAGATATACACGGTCCCATTCCAATCCTTTAGCTTTATGCATTGTGGAGATGATGACCTTCCCTTTGTATTTATCCGGCTCGAAACCGGAGTCACTATCGCTAAACCCAAGGAAGCGCCTCTCGTTCTTGGCGATTAAGACTAATTCATCCGATAGCTGTATCAGCCGCCAATCAGGATGGGCTTTTTGAGCCCTGCCTAATAGGACGGCTAACTTGTGAGCTACCGCCAGCTCACCAGGAGCGGTGAGTAAGTCTTGAGCGAGGGTGAGCACGATTTGATCGATAGGTAGCAATACCGCACCTTGCCAGCGCTGAACAAGCTGGCGGAACTGGCTTAATTGCTGATGTATGTCTGGTGAACTAACAGCTACGCTGCTATTTTCAAGCCAATCCTTTCCATTTATTGGCCAAATGAACTCTTCTACGTGTGGAATTTTATGCAGTATTTCAACGAGTCGTTCCACTTGAGCATTTTCAATCTCGTTCTGCCGGCTATCACGTTTCCAAACCCGATAGACCATTGCGAGCTTACTCGAGGATTGAGGATCTGCCAGGTAGCGCAAGATGTGCCCCAAACTACCGGCCGAAAAACGCGTCGTGCTCGAGCTGCGTAATAAATCATCATGATAAGGAATGTTCCTTTTTCGGAGCTCATCGACCAGATCAAAAGCGCGCAAATTGCGTGGAGCCAGGACGGCAACAGTGGATTCCGGGTGGTCTGGCAGCCAGTGTGCGATGCTATCTGCTACTGCCTGAATTTCTGCTGCAGGAGTAAATTTCTTTATCGAGATGTGAATATAGGTTTGATCTTCGGGTGGGTTAGGTTGTGGATCATCCGGAGAGGTTGGCTCAATCAGCGGAGAAGACTGTAAGGCATCGCGTATCGATTCGTTTGGATGTTCCTCATTGGTCCAGCATACAAGGTGATTGGCCAGGTTGATCAAACCAAGTGTGGAACGGCCTGAGTTGGGTAACTCTTTTTGAATGACATCCTGCTGTTGTAAAAATCTACGCAAATACTCTGGGTTGGCGGTAGTGAAAGTCTCATAAATCGCCTGGTTAGGATCACCAACCCGGACCCAGTTGCCATTCTCACCTGTGAGAAGCTTAAGGATCGCCTCTTGAAGCAGGCTGCTGTCCTGAGCTTCATCCTCTAAAATATATGGCCAGCGGTGGCGCAATCGCTCCAAAAGGGCAGCATCCCACTCCAAAGCATATAACGCCAACCGGATGAGATCATCAAAATCCACTGCACCGCGATAAATGAGCGCATTTTGATAGTTTTCATACATCTCCAATCCCATTTCAGCCAATGGCAATGGGATTGGCAGCTGTTTAAGCTGTTCTCGAAGGCGTTCTGGCGTATATCGATGATCTTTAGCAAAACGGATAAAACTCAGGGCGACATCTTTTACCAGCTCAGGGAGCTGGTTCCGCTTCACCCAATCCATTTTTGCTTCTTCAATGAGAGGATCAAGAAATGGATCCAATTCGTTAGGGTGACTTTGCAGCCAAGCTTGAGCAATACCATCGCGGATTGAGTCAGATTCCCGTTCATCGATAATCTGAAAATTGTTATCCAACCCAAGCAGTTCAGGGCGCTCCCTGACAATATCATGGGCTAATCCATGCAGGGTGCGCACGCGGTAGCCGATATTTGGGATCAAACCCCTGGCTTCGATGAAGGAGCTGATCCGGTTGTAGAAATTATCCACGGCTGAGTTGATCAGAGTGACGATTAAGATCTCTTGATCATCCAGTAAAATCCCACGCTTTAATAAATCAGCAGCAAGGAAAGATAACGTCCAGGTTTTTCCACTCCCAGGCACGGCAGAAATCCCCATTTTGCCATGGGTGTAACTTAATATTTCTTGTTGCTTGGGACGGAGCTTAAACATTGACATATCTTGCTCAACCGGTGGCTAATGACTGCAAGATCCGGTGGAATGCCTGCAAGAGGGGTCCACGTTGCTCATACCCCTGCTCGTTATACTCACTCAGACCCAGATATATCTTTCGCCGGCAACGATTCAATAACCCAAAAACCAAGGCATATAATACTTGCTCGCCGGTTTCCACTTCCTGGATATCCGTCCAAATTTTGTCAGCTGACCAGTTTCGACTGAGGACATATGGATGGGTGAGGGGTTGATAGAGGCGTTCTGCCCAGCTTTTGTTGCCAACATCCAACCAGAACTGTACATCCACCGGATAGTTGCTAATTAAATATGTGTACGCGGGGGCGATAAAGACCGCATCTTCCTCTTGGGATTGCCAGCTTGGGATATATTGTGCAGCAATGACACCTTCCTGCACCATTTGGATATACTCTTTACCCCAATCGATTCCCGCTTCGACCAGACTATCACCAGCCACCCTGCGGAATTTTCGGATCGAATCGACCAGGTTAGCTGTTACCTGGCCCATATCGAAGTTGAAATGAAAACCGAACCCGGGTTGTGAAAGCACCTCACCAAAAAGCCGGCTAATAAAGTGATCCAAATCCCCTGAACCTGATTGATGATACTCCTCCAGCCACAATCGTAAATGGTCGTATTTTTCTCCAAGCACATATGAGATACGTTCCTGAGCTGATGGGATAATTTGGTCGAAAGGAGATAAAGTGGGAATTCCATCCCGCACGCGGTAGATGATATCGGTCAAGATTTTTGAGCGAATCAGATCCATGCCATCAATCCCTTGTATCAAGCTATGGGCGACGTCAAATTTTGTGGGTACAGACCCCCATTCAGGATGAGCAATGGAAGCAAGGGTTAACAAACAAAATGTTGCGGGCTCTTCACGCAAACTGCGTGATGGGCGGTGTGTTTTTACAGGAATATTCTTATTATCTAACCGGTTGACGATGGAGAAGCGTAGTGAATCAGAAAGGAAAGGTGCTAAAACAACAATATTTTTAGGAGAAATGCCTTCATCGTTGACTAAATCTACGATCTTATTGGTAATCCAGTCCAACATCTGCGGGTAATATTTGTGTGTCTCGTGGATTAAAGCAGGACGGGGATCAGTGCTAGGCAGTGGTGCAGGGGTTCTTAGAAGAGAATTTTTAAGATGAGCAGCCAGAGATTGAATTTCAGGAGAGGTCACATAGGAGTCTTTGAAGATAAAAGTCTCTGTGCAGTGCTTGATCAAATAATGAGCCCCGACCGGATCCGCTCCAAGGAAGCGCCGGTAACCTGATTGGCTGTCGTAGATCACCAGGCATGATGCTGCAAGGGGTAACCACTCAGCCAACAAGTCGTGAGAGACAGGGACATCTTCTTCCACATTATCTATGATCAAATGATGGTAGGAATTCGTAAGATAATCCTTGCACACCTGAGATTTCCAGAGATGATGCCAGAATATTTCAATCTGTAATGAAAAATCCAACAAATTATGCTGGAGGCAATATTCACGGAACAGGGAGGCACAGGATTGAGCATCTTCATATACCCGCGATTGCCCTGGCTCACCTTACCAGGCAGTCTTTAATCTCTCACCGATTTCTTGATAGGGGAAGCCTACAACAGCTGCCTTGTTAAGGTTATCGATGATTTGACTATAGATGCGG
>JBAPSY010000036.1:0-3713 GCA_049281855.1 Anaerolineales bacterium | reverse complement strand
GCTGGCTGAACATGGAGCGCGCATTGTTTTGGTCCTGACGGGCGGCAGCCCGATAGCGCTGGGTGAAATCACCGATATGGTGGAAGCCATTTTGTTCGTCTGGTACCCTGGCCAGGAAGGTGGGCGTGCCGCGGCCAGCCTGCTCTTTGGAGATGCGTCCCCAAGCGGCAAGTTAACCGTCACCTTTCCCAAAGCTACCACAGATTTACCGCCCTTCGAAGACTACAGCATGACCGGTCGCACCTATCGATATGCCACGCGCGAACCGCTTTTCCCGTTCGGTTTTGGCCTGTCTTATGCCAATTTTGAATACCACGAATTAAAATTCGTCTCATCTGATATACCCACCTCGGGGATTCGGGTGGCTGTTAAGCTTAAGAATGAGGGCTCTGTCACTGCGGACGAAGTTATCCAGCTTTATTTAAGTCCGCTTGAAACCCACCTGTCCGCGCCTCTGAACCAGCTAATCGCCTTCCAGAGAGTAAGTCTCAAACCTGGGCAAATCAAAACAATCCATTTTAAAGTCAAGTCTGAAATGCTGATGCTCGTCGACGAAGATGGCCGGCTAAAGTTGGAGCCGGGCAAATACCGATTAACGGCAGGTGGCTGCTCCCCCGGCGCGCGTGGGGTGGCGCTTGGAGCACCCCAGCCTGTCAGTGAGGAATTTAAAATTCAATAATTACTATATCAAGGAGCTCCTTTGTCTGATTACTCACCAAACCCGAACACAAATTTACATTTGGTCTATGAACCGTTGGTAATCGTGGTGTAGACCCGTTTGGTAGCGCCACTCGTGAACAAAAATCTCCGGCAGAACTAGTTTACCTCCTGGGAGAAGTCGGTGCGTCTCCTTCGTGATGCAAGTTGCGATGACCGCATTCCCAGCGGCAAGATCAGCCGGGGCGGAATTTCCGCTTATTCCACGGCCCGCCTCTGTGATAAACCAGACTTTGCTCATGGCATTATTCCCTTTTACCCGGACCCTAATCCGGCCTGATATTGTTCGTCATTGACTTTCTCCATCCAGTCGGCGGACTTGCCGTCGAGCTGTTCCACAATCGCGATGTGCGTCATGGCCTTGGTTGCCGTGGCGCCATGCCAATGCTTCTCACCCGGTGGAAACCATATCACGTCCCCTGGCCGAATCTGCTCGATCGGGCCTCCCCAGCGCTGAACCAGGCCGCAGCCAGCTATCACGATTAGGGTCTGCCCCAGCGGATGGGTATGCCATGCTGTTCGAGCGCTGAGCTCGAATGTCACCCTGGCGCTGAGCTGGCGTGCTGGATTGTTTGCCTGGAACAGAGGGTCAATACGTACATTGCCGGTAAAGTACTCGGCAGGTCCTTTGCCGGAAGGCTGTGAGCCACTTCGTTTGATTTCCATTTTCTGAATTCCTTTACTAGATTACTTTTTTGCTACTCAGCGACCAGTCTGTTGCTGTATATCTTGGGGGTACCGAGCCCCTTGCACCGTAATCATCGAGAGGGCTTTCTCAATCTCCTGGAGATTGTCTGACGTAAATTCAACGGCAACTGCTCCGATGTTCTCATCCAGGCGCTCAAGCTTGCGAGAGCCCGGAATCGGAACAATCCACGGCTTCTGCGCAAGCAGCCAGGCGAGCGCGATCTGAGCCGGTTTCGCTCCCTTCTGGTCTCCGATCCTGACAAGCAGATCAATTACCACCCGATTTGCTTTCCGCGCCTCTGGCGTAAAGCGAGGGATACGGCTGCGGATATCAGAGCTGTCGAAAGTTGTGTTCTCGTCAATCTTTCCCGTGAGATATCCCCTGCCCAGGGGGCTAAATGGAACGAACCCAATTCCGAGTTCTTCACATGTAGGCAGCACTTCTGTTTCAGGATCTCTCCACCATAGCGAGTATTCGCTCTGGACTGCGGTGACCGGCTGAACGGCGTGTGCACGACGGATCGTCTGCGCTCCTGCTTCGGAAAGCCCAAAGTGTTTAACCTTCCCTTCCCGAATCAAGTCTTTCACTGCTCCCGCCACATCTTCGATTGGCACAGCCGGGTCAACACGGTGTTGATAGAAGAGATCGATGGCATCGACCTTGAGTCGCTTGAGCGAGCCCTCGGCGACCTGCTTGATGTGCTCTGGACGGCTATCCAGGCCAACCATAAAATTCGATCCCCTGTTGGGATCAATTTTGTGCCCGAACTTGGTGGCGATCACCACTTGCCCACGGAAGGGGGTGAGGGCTTCGCCTACGAGTTCTTCGTTAGTGAATGGACCGTAAACTTCAGCGGTATCGAAGAAGGTGATGCCACGGTCAACCGCCGAGTGAAGAAAAGAGATCATCTCCTGCTTATCTCCTACCGGTCTGTCGCCAAAACTCATTCTCATGCAGCCGAGCCCGAGAGCCGAAACTTCCAAGTTGCTGTTTCCAAGTTTACGTTTCTGCATTTTCTGAATTCCTTTCTTTTATTTAAACGGAACAATTCTAGAAATTGACCCTCAAAATAACAGTTTGCTATTATTTATCAACATATTTGAATTCACGCTCATTATAACGAGGACCAATATTCGGATATTTCTTGAGTAATCCTTTTATTTCTTCAATATCTTCATATAAAAAATATCTGCTGCCGGTGTATTTTCTTCCTAATATTTTTTCGTTTCGTTCTAGTCCTGTATTGGAATTAATTCTTTCTCTCTTTTCAATACTGCTTTTTCGTACACTTCGATTTTGTAGTCCAACAAGTCCAATGTTTCTTGCATTTCTTTCATTCTGACCATAAGCAGCTCCCGCTGTTCCTTCAAGATGTCTTTTCTAACCTCAATGGTCGTGTCGCCTTGTTGAACCAATCCGACATATTCAATCAGAGTTTCAATTGGAAGCCCAGCGCTCCTCATGCACTTGATAAATTCAACCCGCTTCACATCAGTCTCGTTATAATCTCTGATACCGCTTTCATTTCGATTTATAGGTGGAATTAATCTAATACGTTCATAATAGCGTAGCGTATCCGACGAAATACCATATTGTTCACTAACTTCTGCGATCTTCATATATTCACCTCTAATTTATAGTTTATCACTTGGAGTTGACTCCAAGTCAAGTGTTTTTTGTGAAAATATAAAGCAGAAACCCGTGGTTGAGCGTTACAGTTACTCTCCGCTCATAAAAATCTGGGAGAGTTTACCAGTTCTTTTTCCTCTCCGGACTGGGCTGCGGATTGTCTTTCCTTTCTCATGCCGTGTGCAACTGGCTGCAACGCCAGAAACACGACATGGAAATAATAGGCATTCTGGAGATCCATACCCCCACAGGTGAAAAATAATGGATATCGTACCACCATATTTAGGCATTGGACACTATGGAAACCTCTAAAATGTCAATCGCATTGAAGAGATCGAGGGTTCGAATCCCTCCAGACGCACAAAATTTTGTGCATTTCCCCCCGAAAAGCCGGCTGATCAACCGGCTTTTTTGTTGTTACTGGTGGTTATGTGGGATCACCGCTCATTTTCTGTTGCATTTTGGTGGTCTAGACGTACTTCGGGCACTATTTGGGTACAAATGTGCTCTAACATTATGGTGATAATCGGATATCCTTGACGTAATAGACGGTTATTTTGCCTCTTCCCCTACCAGTTTATCCATCGCGGCGAATCCCGCAAGTTCACTGCACGCTTTGTTAGGCAGGAGGTATTGGTTGGACTCACAAGGTGGAGGAGCGCTTCAGGAAGGCTAGGGT
>JBAPSY010000035.1:0-2686 GCA_049281855.1 Anaerolineales bacterium | reverse complement strand
GGGGATACCGGCGTCGGAGGCTTTCTGTAACGGTGCAATCATGGCCTGTGAGTCAACCGGAGCTAGGAAGAGGAAGCTCAGGTCGCCGCGGGCTACCATAGCATCGAGCATGGGGGTCTGGTCGGTTACATTCCAGTTCTGTGGAATCTGCGTAACAAGCTCTACACCCAGGTCAGCTGCAGCCTGTGCAGCGCCGCGTTGCATGGTGGTGTAGAAGGGATCGTTCGTCCCAGCCAGGAAACCAATCTTAACAGCCGTAGCTGGAGCTTGAGTGGCCGGCGCTTGAGTTGCTGGAGCCTGAGTGGCCGGAGTTAGTCCGCTCGGGGGTTGGGTAACAGGAGCCTGGGTAGCTGTCTGACTCGGCCCACAGGCGGTGAAGAGTATAACGCTGACAATCAACAGGCTAAACACCAAAAAAAATCGTTTGCTGGACATCATTCTTCTCCTTTTTGATTTGTTAAGGATGAAAATCGACATGTGTTACAAGGACCCATGAGATATTGTCTATCGGTGCCTGCACTTCTCCTTTCCATATGAATTCACGAGTTTTGAATTGAAAACTGGTTGTTCAACCCAGTTATTGCACAAACAGTGTGATAATAAAAAAAACATAATCTGATGTTTCTCAAACAATACACCGGGTATTATGTTTATGTCAAACCAATAATGCCATAATTTACTGATAATATGTTCAATTATACGAATCGTATGAAAATATTATCACAAAGACGAACAAAAGTCAAGCATTATGTTCATTATCAACAATATTAATGGTTGACTTCTACCATATTTAGAAATATAATAGGATCAAGTCAGAACACAAATACTTTGTCAAAGGATATATTTTGAAAACGACCCTCCGCCTAAAGCGTATTGTTTCCCTGATAGAAGAGCAGGGATTTCTCACTGTGGGAGATTTGAGTCGCCTATGTGAAGTATCGGAAATGACGGTCCGCCGCGACTTGGAGAAATTAGATACCCAGAAACGTATCCAACGTGTCTATGGGGGTGCCGTCCCCTTACGGGAAGAAGAACTCACCACCATTGAAGCTGTTTCATCCCCTCTTGAACAAAAGTTGGAAGTCCTGCTGGTCGACCAGGTGGACGTCTTAATCGCTACTTCCGTCAACCCATACTACGATAGTCTCCTGATTGACCGGGCAGTCAAGAAAAAGATCCCGATTGTCGCTGAATCTATTGAGATGCCCAACCAATGTACGATAGTTGCGGTGGATAACTATGAGGCTGGAGTCGATCTTGGAAGACGGGCAGGACAATACCTCATTCAGCATGGGGTGGAAAAAGCCTATCTTTTAGATCTGACTTTCCACCAGCCCAACACCCAAAAACGCAGCCAGGGCTTTGTTAACGGGTTGAAAGAGACCTGCCCATCCGAAGTCGTCTTATCGATCAACTCACAATCTCGATTGGTTATGGCCTACCAGTTAGCTCGCGATGCATTGACAGTTTATCCTCAGATCAACCTGATATTTGCTATCAATGACACAACTGCCCAGGGCGCGATCAATGCCTGTAAGGATTTGAATATCGATCCGCAAAACATGACTGTGGTCACCTTCGGCCTGGAAGGGGATAAACTAAAGAATGAACTCATGGAAGACAGTTACTGCAAGATAGGCTTGGCAATGTTCCCTGAGATTGTTGGTCTGACGTGCATAGAGGCAGCCATCGCGGCCTACAACCGGAAACCCGTTTCTGAGAAATACATCACACCCCATGTTGTGCTAACCGCAGAAACTTTACCGGAATATTACAAAAAGTCTGCCTCAGGATGGGAACTGGACTGGGATGCCATTCGCGGTCAATTGAAGCTCCCTATCCGGGTTGAACCGGGTATGCCTATTTCTAATTCTAACCTACCGGATCAAATTGGCTTGATTGTGCCCTTCCTCGAGCATGAATGGTACAAAAAATTGACCGCTTTAATAAAAACTTACGCTGGGCAATATGGCATTGGTTTACAGGTGATCGATGCAGACCAGAACGTGCGCGATGAGGTGGAGATTCGCCGACGAAAGATCGCTGAAAAGGCGGCCTCATTGGTCGAAACCGGGGATGTCGTCTTGGTCGATGGTGGTCCGATCGGCCGTTATCTAGCCGAAGAGTTAAAGAGGAAAAAAGAAATTACTGTTATCACCAACTCGGTGGTCGTTTTCGATACCCTTAACCGCACAGTAGGCATCACACTCATCTCCACAGGTGGAGCGGTGCGTTATAGCAGTCAGGTGTTGGTAGGCCCAACTGCGGAGGGCGCACTTAAAGAACTCCGTGCTGACAAACTATTCTTGATGGTTAGCGGGATAACGCTCGATTTCGGTTTATCCCACCACACTATTTCCGAAGTTACTATCAAACAGGCTATGATCCGTTCGGCGCGCGAAGTGATTCTGTTGGCCGACCACACTTCTTTCGGGGGAGAAGCCGGAATCCAGGTTGCTCCATTGAAAGTAGTACATATTTTAATCACTGACGATGCCCTCCCACCAAGCACACGGCTGGATATCTCTAAAGCCGGCATTCAGATCACTTTGGTATAGCCGGAGTCCTCATTGTCCTGGCTACTTCACTCATCCATCGAATTTCTTCGGTAAAACTTTTGGGTTATCGAGATTATTTTTTGTGCATTCAGGAGGGACGGAATATTTCCACCTTACACGATTAGTCG
>JBAPSY010000034.1:0-3224 GCA_049281855.1 Anaerolineales bacterium | reverse complement strand
GTAGTAAGCAGTGGACAAATCCCCCCATGGAATGTTCATCGCCGTCCGAAGGCCGCGCCCAAAATCGATCTGGCGGGTCTTCCATAATAGAGGTACCTGAACTAATTTCCCGTCCTTTCGTATTGCTCCCTGATCAGGAATGTGCTCAATAGCACTTAATATAGTGCCACGCGAAATCCCTCCACCATAAAGGCTTATTGCCAACGCCATGCGTGAGGCATTCGGCAGACGTAGTTTTAGGTGGGCTGCCAGACAATCCGATGGCACAACATCGAAACCAACCCCAGGCAGGAGCATTGATCCAGCCTGCCTGGCCACAGCATCACGGGCAGCCAATGCTTCGAAGACCACGATTTCACCCGTGATGTCCAGATAATGCTTGTTCATCCACAGGCAGGCATCCACGAGTGGCTGGAATGTGCGGTGGAAAGGTCCCGCACAGTTTAACACCACAGGCACTTGCTCTAGTCCGAACTCTAACGCGTCACGGTCATCTACTGAAAAGGGCCAGTATTCCAAGTCAAGCGCCTCAGCCTGAGCTTTCAAACGAACGGCATCACGACCAGCCAAAATGGGGCGCATCCCGCGCTTGACGGCTAGATCTGCAATCAAAGAGCCGGTGAAGCCATACGAACCATAGAGTAGAAATCGTGTGGTCAAAGAGTTCAATCCTCTAAGAATAGTCGAGTAAAATTAGTTTAATCATATCCTGTTTATAGGAGGTTTGCTATGAAAATCGGAGTTATCTTTCCTCAAACTGAATTCAAGCCTGACCCAATTGCGGTACGTGATTATACCCAAGCCGTGGAGGATTTAGGTTTCAGTCATATGCACGCGTATGATCATATCCTGGGTGCCAACCCCGAACGCCCAGGCGGGTGGACGGGTACGTACACGTATAACCATCCGTTCTTTGAGCCATTCATCCTTTTCAGCTACCTGGCAGGGTTGACCCACATAATTGAGTTTGCCACCGGCATCCTGATCCTGCCCCAGCGCCAGACCCCCCTGGTTGCCAAGCAAGCTGCCACACTGGATATCTTTTGTAATGGGCGGCTGCGTTTGGGGGTCGGAAATGGCTGGAACGAGGTGGAATACATTGCCTTGGGAGAGAACTTCCACAGCCGCGGCAAACGCATGGAAGAACAAGTGGCCCTTCTTCGACTGCTGTGGACTCAGCCACTGGTGATTTTTGAAGGTCGCTGGCACAACATCCCCGATGCTGGCATCAACCCCTTGCCTGTACAGCGCCCCATCCCCATCTGGTTCGGTGGAACGGATGATAAGGCTTTGCAGCGGATGGCGCGCATTGGCGATGGTTGGATGTTGAATATTCGCACCCTCGAACAAGCCCGCCCGAAATTGGATAAACTTAACCAATACCTCGAGGAAGCCGGGCGTGAAAAGGCCTCCTTCGGCATCGAGCCGCGCTTGAATATGAACGTGATCGAACAGGATGAATGGACCAGCTTTCTTCATTCATGGGAGGAATTGGGCGCCACCCATCTAACGGTCAACACGATGGGTTGCGGGTATGACACGACTTCTGCCCATATCGAGGCATTAAAACACTTTGCTGAGCTGATTGGTTTAAGCTGAAGGAGATTCTCGCATTAGAAAGGTCACACCAGGTTACCCAACCAGGCTTCATGACGTCGCCCATGGCGTTCGTCGCCGCTGAAGAAAGCCAGATAACTCATCAGCTGGTAGGGGAGAAATTTCTGCTGCTCCGGGTGGAAGCGGGTTAGGTCATAATTGGATCGCCATGTCCCAGTATTAACTAAGAACTGGTAGCTATCCTTACCGTTAAGCTGATAAACATCCAGTGGAATAGTTTCGTGGTGGTGGGTGTGCCCATAAACAATGTAATCTGCCTCCCGATTGATAAAGGCTTTTTCTTTGATCGCATATTTAGCGAATGACTGGTCGTCCCGGAAAAGCCTCTTTTTGATCAACAAAATCACTCTGCTGGAATTTTCAATCGATGTCCACCGCGTCAGCTTAAGTACCAGGGCGAGCTCATCTACACTTTCGAATGGGTTCCATCTGTTATTCTGAGCACGGACAAAATCAAGGTCCAGGAATTCAACCACCAGCTCATTCCAGATTTCTTTGAGGACTGCCTCCAGTTTCTTAACTACGCCATATTGACGGATCTGACCCCCGATCCATAGGGGTACGGCTACATTTGGACGGACGTGGATCATTTCGTGCAATCCCCGGTAGAAATGGCTGGGCAAGGCATCACCCAGGCTTTTCTCAACTTCCTCGGGGAAGCGGTTGATTAATTCAACGGATAAGGCATCCCCGATTGTAGCTGCATTCCTCCCAAGCTCGGAGTTAAAGCTCCACCGGTCGTAACAATCACCATGCCTGGCAAATATTCGATATTTCTCGAACAACCTTACCAAGGCATCCCATTCATGGGGTTCATAGGGAAAGGGAGCTGTAGAATTCATTAAACCCATCCCATCAATGATGAGCCGTCGATTGTGATGATACGCTTCTCCAGGCAGGTGATAGAACCAGTCATGGTTGCCCACCATATAGTACAGGTGGACAGGGACCGGAATCCGTTCTCTTGCATCCAAGGCGGGTTTCCCTTGAGCATTTGCAGGAGGGATTGAAATCGCTTCCCCATTTGCCATCTGCCTCAAGACGGACATTGACTCGGCATTATGATCCAAGATCGCCTGCGTGATCTCCTGAATTTTTTCCGCCAGCTCCGGCCGAGCTGGGCTGTCCCATGGGCGCACATAACCTTCTTCGCCAGGTTTTTCTTTCAGCCACCGGGTTGAATGGATCAGCTCGATGATATCTCCCAACAAGAGCAAGTCGATGCTGTCAATCGGGCGGTAGGTGCCATCAACCCGCAAGGAGGCAGAATATGCCAGCTGCTCCAGACGCTCGCGGAAGATGTGAAACGCATCGGCAGAAAGCGATTTCCCACAGGTGCCATCGTCAAGATGTAAATCACTGATTGCAACCAGCATATGCTTAACACTTCCTGATGAAGGAACTGATAAAGGAACTCATCAAGGATACCTTCATCGGGTGTAGCTCTGCCATCATGACATTGCTGCTCACCGAGGGGTCGTTGAGCATGAATGCCCGCGCCGCTTCGTCATTTTCTGCCCTGATCACCACCACCCCGAAGGTCTCATCCAGGCATGGTCCAGCCAGCAAGACCACTCCCTCAGCAGTAGCTTGTTTGAGATACTCGA
>JBAPSY010000033.1:0-33279 GCA_049281855.1 Anaerolineales bacterium | reverse complement strand
CGGCGGTGAGGGGTTTGTGCGCTGTTCGTATGCCACCGCCTACGAGAAGATCGAGCAGGCCTTGCAGCGCATGCAGCATTTCATGCACCGTCATGGGTAAATTTTGATCAGGATAGAGATACCTAGATGTCAGATCAGCTCGAAATCCTGCAAAGGGAATTTCGCCCGATCTTTGAGCGCTATAAGATCCAAAAAGCGATCGTGTTTGGATCGTTTGCCCGTGGCGAGCCTTCAACCCGCAGTGATTTGGATCTGATCCTGGTCCAAAATACCGAGTTGCGTTTTTTTGGGCGTTATGAAGGTATCCTGGCTGACCTGGGCAAGGCCGCGGGTAAATTCCCGGTCGACTTGTTGATTTATACTCCCCACGAGCTCGAAGCCATCTCTCACCGGCACTTTATTGCTACAGTGTTACGGGAAGGGAAAGTGATCTATGAGTCAAACCAAGAATATCCGTGAAGCTCAACGCTGGTTAATGACTGCCCAGCAAGATTTACTGGCTGCGAAATCATTGTCCGTAAACGGATTTTTCGCCCACGCCTGCTTCCTTGCCCAGCAGTGTGGAGAAAAAACGTTAAAAGCACTCTGGTACCTGCATGACCGGGAACCTTGGGGGTCCTCCATCCAGCGCCTGGTGACAGAATTCCCGGATGTCTGCAGCCTACCCAATACCGAAGAATGGATTCAACGCGCTGCCTCCCTTGACCGGTACTATATTCCCACACGCTATCCCACCGGTCTGCCAGACTTGACCCCCGGTCAGAGCTATTTCAAACGGGACGCGGAAGCAGCTATTTTACAAGCGGCAACATTTGTTGAAGCTGCCCAAAAAGAAATTGGGTGATTGTCGATCAGTGTCTATCTTTTCACACAATAATTGCATGTGCCAATCATCAACATCCGGCACACGAAAGGCGTGGCATTCGTCACTTGACGACTTGTCTGACATTGATTAATCTTAAATCACACTGAACTGGTGCATATTATATATTGAGAGGGTTAAGCCTTGATGGTTCTGGCTCACAATCAGGTCAACTTAGTTTAATCGTGGGCACTATACAGAGGCACCCGCTTATCTTTAGAAAATCAAACTAAAACATCAGGAGTAGATAATGACCGAACAGATCAATGCTTTTCAAATGGCACAGCGCCAGTTTGATGGCGTCGCCAAGCAGCTCAACCTAGACCCGCAGGTATCCGAGGTCCTTCGCTGGCCTGCCCGCGAGTTTAAATTCACCATCCCCGTGAACATGGACGATGGCTCGCTACGTGTGTTCACAGGCTATCGCGTCCAACACAATGATGTGCGCGGCCCCAACAAAGGTGGCATCCGCTTCCACCCCGCGGAAACCCTCGATACCGTGCGCGCCCTCGCCATGTGGATGACCTGGAAGTGCTCCGTGGCCGATATCCCCCTGGGCGGTGGCAAGGGTGGCGTGCCGGTCGACCCGGCCACTCTCTCCGTCTTCGAGAAGGAAAAACTGTGCCGTGGTTGGGTGGACCAGATGTGGCGCAACATCGGCCCCCGCCAGGACGTGCCCGCTCCCGATGTGGGTACCACCCCTCAGATGATGGGCTGGATGATGGACGAGTACTCCAAGTTGGTCGGTCAATATACTCCGGGTGTGATCACTGGTAAGCCTTTGGGTGGCGGTGGCTCTTTGGGTCGTACTGAAGCCACTGGTTTCGGCGTCATCTACACTGTGCGTGAGGCCATGAAGCATCTCAAGATCGACCCTTCCAAGTCGGTAGCTGCCATGCAAGGGTTCGGCAATGTCTCGCAGTATGCCGCCATCGGTTTCATCGAGCTCCTGGGCGGCAAGGTGACTTGCGTTTCCTGCTGGGACCGTGCGGACAAGTGTTCCTACACTTTCAGCCACCCCAACGGTATCAATCCCAAGTTCCTGCAGTCCATCACCGACCAGTACGGCACGATCGATAAAGCCAAGGCGCATGCCGAAGGTTACGTGCTCGACGAAGGCGATGCCTGGATCACCAAGGAAGCTGATGTGTTGATCCCCGGCGCCCTGGAAGGTCAGGTCACTGGTGATACGATTAAGAAGATCAATAGCCGGGTACGGATCATTGCCGAAGGTGCTAATGGGCCCACCACCCCCGAGGCGGACGCGGTCATCAAGCGTAACAATATCTTCGACATCCCCGACTTCCTGTGCAACGCCGGTGGGGTCACCTGCTCCTACTTTGAGGGTGTCCAGAACGACATGAACTTCTACTGGACCAAGCAAGAGGTCCTTGAAAAACTGGATACCAAGATGACCCAGGCTTTCCATTCGGTGCTCGAAATGTCCGAAAAGGAAAAGGTCTACATGCGCGATGCTGCTTACATGGTCGCCATTGCGCGAGTGGTCAAAGCTATGGAATTGCGCGGCTGGATATAATCTACTTTCATCACCATCCGACAGGATGTAAGGAGAACAACCCTTATATCCTGTTTTTGTTTTCTCCCCGTAGAGACGCCCCACTGAGGCGTCTTTGCGAATTACCCTTGAGTTGAATCCGAAGACTGGAAAGGGTGATAAACCTGTGGGGCGGGTTGGTTTTTGGTGGGGGTATTTGAATTGTATAAAAAATTCAATTGCATTCAATTCAGAGCCCCCATCAACCACCCTTTTTCCAAAACTAGAAATTGATGGAGGAAGAAAGAAAGCGAACATGATTGCAGCTGTGAGGTACACAATGGGTAACCGAGGGGATAGAGGTGTGATGTTTTCGGGTAATTCTATTCGATCCGCAATATCGCTCCCACAGAACGGTCTTGCATCGCTTGCAGGTAACGCTTTTGCATCGCTCGCGAGGAACGCTCTTGCATCGCTCGCAATGAACGCTCGCGATGTTTCGGACAGGGAACGTCCTCAACTTGCCAGGGATCGCTCCTTGATCGCTCGTACAAAACCCTCGCGATTTCGGGTTTCACAGACCGAAGTCCATCCTCAATGTAATTACTCAGCCCTACGCGAAATTCGCGATATCTGGTAAGATGCGCGTATGGGAAAGACGGAACTCGAAGCATTATCGAAAGAAGAATTAATCCAATTGATCTTAACGCTACAGGTCGAAATTGAAGCGCTGAAGTTTGAGAAAAACCAAAAGCCACCCACCTCATCCAAGAACTCATCTCAACCACCATCCCGTGATCAAAAAGGCAGCTTACCAGCAGGTCGGCGAAGACATCGACATAGGCCGCCCCTCGGACATGAAAAGTATGTGCGCATGTTCGTTGCCCGACCTGATCAGACCATTGAGCTACGTGCAAAGTCATGTGGTAAATGTCACACCGACCTGAGCAACCAAGCGGGTCAGCGGGTTGATGTGAACCAGATCACCGAGTTGCCCCAAGCATCAGCACAGGTGATTGAAGTACGACAGTACACTGTGATTTGTCCGGAATGCAGTGTGACTCAGTTTGAAGAACCGCCCACTGGATTGGATATGAGCCGCGGAGCGCTTGCATGAGTTTCGCGCCGTCGGCTCGAGGTTAAGGTCAGACGGCTGGACGCTTGGTGATGTGTAGCAATCTGGAGGCGAGCAGCACAGTAAGGAGGCCACCAACACCCGCAGGAAACGCCATATAAGTCCTGTAATAACTCTTATAGTAAATGAATATGAAAATCCCGAGCTGACAACAGCCGGGATTTTTGTAGAAGCATTGATGATCCGCGAAGGACTTGAACCTTCAAAAAGCTGATTAAGAAGTACTAAGCTAATGTTTCATCATCCTTAGATAGAAATAGTACATCTGTATTACAAAGCGCCTGGGGTTTTGGTCATAATATACTAATATTGGATCTACCAAGAACTCATGGGCGTGCAGTTCAGTGTAACTGCGGGTTGGATATCAGCAGGGAATGGGAACAACGCTGATGATGTGCGGATGAGATCAGGATTAATATGTATCAACATCTTAGGGAACGGGGGCAGGAAAGATAAAAAAATACCTGCATGGCGAATGGTTTGGTTTGCCAGGCAGCAAGAAGAGTATCACTGATGACGGGATTTGGTTATACTATTCAGAAGTACTGATTCTCAACGCGGCATGGATCGCGCATCCGGATGTAATCTTGTTCCAGTTCATTTAGGATTTCATCATAGCGTCGGGTAATATAGGCCTGCAAAGTAGTTTTTTGGTCAGTATTGGGGAGAAGGTGCAGGCCATACTTGATCAGCTGCTGCCCAACATTCTTCCGGTACACGATCGTGCCCTTGAGGTTGAAGAATAAGTGCTCTGGAGCAAGCCGAAACTCGAGCAAGAGTTTTACACCAGGTCGCAGCCTGCCATCAGGGTCGAAGGTCTTATCCACCAGGATCCCCATCCCCTCGTTGCTAATGTCTTCCAAGAAGGCGCGATAAGTTTTTCGATAGAAGTACATGTTGATATAGGTCTGGCATTTCAGCTGGACGCGTTCAGCTTTGCGGTCTCGCCAGTCACCGTAGGATAAGTCGGAAAGATGGAAGGTTCCATGTGTGTAATCGACCGGGTGAATGGTCGCGAAGATCGCCCCCGGGAAAGCTCCACTGCGTAAGTGAATCATACCCAAAAGGATGTGGAAAGTCAGGCGTTGGGTTGCCTGGATCGTGGCAGAAACCGGGTTGATATCGACGATACGCCCCTGCTGGTTTAGGGTAGTTCCTTTGTAATGCTTGGTCAGGCTGACTGGCGGGTAGGGGTTAGGCAGAGCGCTGATGCAATCAGCGACTGAGGTCATCGTTTGGTAAGACATACAGGTTTCTCCACAGGCAGATCTTGTACCAGATATATAAGTAATATTAAAGCTATAGTTACAAGATTCGTGCCTACGTGAATCAGAACAAAGTAGATCGTGATTTAGTAAGGAAAATGTGCCACTGGGCCTTGATTACTGGATAATTTACGCCTCTCGTTGTATACTCAATGCACCCTGGGGCGTTATTTTTGCGTACCCAACCGAGGAGAATTATTAACATGAGAGTATCTGTCTTACAAGAGAATCTGGCTCACGGCTTGAGCATTGTCTCGCGTGCCGTATCCCCGCGCAGCACCCTGCCTGTGCTGGCAAACGTCCTGGTCGCCACTGACGAAGGCCGCTTGCGCCTCTCCGCTACCAACCTGGAATTGGGCATCACCTGCTGGATCGGTGCCAAGATTGTGGAAGAAGGCTCCACCACCGTACCGGCGCGCACCTTCACCGATCTCATTGCCACCCTTCCCAGCGATCAGGTGGAGATGTCGCTCAACGTGCGCAACCAGAAGCTCAACGTGCGCTGTGGCTCGTCCAACACGGATATCAACTGCATCGATGCCCAGGAATTCCCCCCCATGCCGGTACCCGACCTTGCGGATGGAATCCAGATCAATGTGACCGAGCTGAAGGAGATGATCCAACAGGTGGCTTTTGCCGCCTCCACCGATGAAGCCCGCCCGGTGCTCACCGGGGTGCTGATGACCGCCCAGGGCAATCAGATCACCCTGCAGGCAGCCGATGGTTTCCGGCTCTCGATTCGCAAAGCCGAGCTCTCCTCCTCGCTGCCGCACCCGATCAAAGCCATCATCCCGGCGCGTGCCCTGGCAGAGCTGGGTCGTATCGCCAGCGATAGCGAAACCACGGTCAGTATGGTGATGCCCCCCAACCGCGGCCAGGTCATTTTCCATATGAAGGATGTCGAGCTGGTCTCTCAGCTTATCGAAGGATCCTACCCCGACCTGGAGCAGGTCATCCCCCGTTCCCACCAAACGCGCACGGTCATCTCCACCCCTGCCATTCTCAAAGCCTGCAAACAGGCCGAGATCTTCGCCCGTGAAGGCTCTCACATCGCCCGCATCCAGATCACCCCCGGCTCAGACAATCAGCCCGGCACGGTCGAAATCTCAGGCCAATCGGAGGAGACCGGCTTTAACCAGACGGTGATCGATGCCAACATCGAAGGCAACCAGCTGCTCATCGCCTTCAACGTCCGCTTTTTGCGTGAGGTCCTGGATGTGATCAAGACCCCCAACGTGATCCTCGAGACGAACATTGAAACCACACCCGGCGTGTTCCGCCCGGTGGGTGAAGACAACTTCCTGCACGTCATCATGCCCATGCACCTGGGTGGGTAATATCATAAGGGGTCACACCCACGGTCGGCTTTGCCACCCGCTTATCGAATCAGGACGTTTATGACCCTGCCGTCCGTCAGTGTTGAAAAAACTCTGCGTATATACCTGGCTCTGGCGCAGTACCCAATCCTGAGCACGCAAATCCGCGCCCGCATGCGGCGGGCCATCTTCGAGCACGGTGTGATCACCCAGCAGGATTTTGAAACCGAAGCGCGCGAGCAAGCCATCCATTCCCAGCAGCGTGAAGCGCTGCACGACCCATATGTAGAGGAACCCACCGACGTCTGGGAATTGCGCCTTTCGCGCCTGCGCGACCACCTAACGGATTTCTACTTTGCGTACAACCTGCCCTATGAGCTATTCGAACAGATCGTGCGCGATACGCTAGCCGAGCGCGGAGCCCGCGCCCATGACTTGCTGGTCTCGTTCAACCCCGAGCTGGCACCCCAGTCCATGCTGTTCGAGCAGGCTGCTGCTATTGAGAACTTGCCGCCTGATGAGCGAACTTTGGCTGAGCCGCATTTGCGTGAGATCAAAGTTGTGCTCATCCGCACCCTGATCAGCGACCAGCTCGCCTACGTCAACATCGCCAAGGATTGGTTCACCATCCGCGACCTGCGCGAGATCTACCAGCACAAGATTGGCAGTGGCAAGATCGGTGGCAAATCCGCCGGCATGCTGCTCGCCAGGCGCATCCTGGAGAATCTCGCCTCTCCCGAGTTGAAAGCCCATTTGACCATTCCTGAGTCGTACTTTCTGGGTGCTGACATCACCTATGCTTTTATGGCGATGAACAATCTGATGCACTGGAACGACCAAAAGTACAAGACCGAGGAGCGCACCCGGGCTGAATATCCTCAGATTGTTCGAGATTTCATCGCCGGGAAATTCCCGCCTGAGACGCTGAGCGAGCTGCGCAGGCTGCTGGCAAAAGTTGGTCAACAACCTCTGATTGTGCGTTCATCCAGCTTGCTGGAGGATAACTTCGGCACCTCCTTTGCGGGTAAATATGAAAGCCTGTTTTGTCCCAACCAGGGCACCCTGGAGGGTAACCTTCATCAGCTTACCCAGGCCATCCAGCACATCTACGCCAGCATCCTCAACCCTGATGTGCTCCTTTACCGGCGCAGCAAGGGCTTGCAGGATTATGATGAACGCATGGCGATCCTCATCCAAATCGTCCAGGGTGAAAAGCTGGGGCGCTATTTCCTGCCCTACGGAGCGGGGGTGGCGTTCAGCCGCAACCAGTTCCGCTGGAATCCGCAGATCCGCAGGGAAGATGGTTTTATCCGCCTGGTGTGGGGGCTGGGTACGCGCGCCGTTGAGCGCGTGGGCAATGATTACCCCCGTTTGGTCGCCCTCAGCCATCCCTTGCTCCATCCAGAGGCCACTCCCACCCTCATCAGCCAATATTCGCAGCACTATGTGGATCTGATCGATCTGGAAGATAATCAGCTAAAGTCTGTCCCAGTAGCAGATGTGCTCTCGGTCCGCTACCCGGGTTTGCGTTACATCGCTCAAGTTTATAACGAGGATTTCCTGCTCCCTATCCGCAGCAATTTGCTGGATGGAGAAGCCAGCCAGCTGGTGATAACCTACGACGAGCTGCTCCAGCGAACCCAACTTGCCAGTCGTTTTCGCGAGCTGTTGGGCAAGCTGGAAGAAAATTACCACTCACCGGTGGATACCGAGTTCACACTGCAGATCATCAACCCCAATTCCGCCCAGCCCGAGGTGGATATCTGCCTCCTGCAGTGTCGCCCGCAATCCCAGTTCAAGGAGAGCAAGGTCCACCTGCCCACCAGCTTGAACCCTGCTGATGTGGTCTTCTCCACCATGCGTTTGGTACCCGATGGGCATGTGGCCGGCGTTTCCCACATCATCTACGTTTCACCTGAAGGTTACTTCTCTCTTGCCACTCAGCCTGAAAGGACTCATATCGGGCATCTCGTCAGCAAATTAAACGCCAAATTGACCGGGAAAACCTTTATCACCATTGGGCCCGGGCGCTGGGGTACCATCAATCCCGACCTGGGCGTGCCGATCAATTATGGGGATATTTACAATGCCCGCGCCCTCGTCGAGGTTTCAGGGCATGGCATCGGTGCCGCCCCTGAGCCATCTTTTGGAACGCATTTCTTCCAGGATCTGGTCGAATCCAATATTTACCCGCTCGCCATCTACCTGGATGACCCGGATGTCCAATTCAACCGCCCGTTCTTTTACGATACACCCAATCAGCTGGAGGCTTTTCTTCCTGAGGCAGCTGATTGCGCGGAGACAATCCGCCTGATCGAGGTTGCCTCCTTCCGCCCAGCCCATCATTTAGAGCTGGTCATGGACGATGAAAAGGGGCAGGCATTGGCTTACCTGGTGCCAGATGAATAACTATAGTAAATACTATTTCCAAAATAGGATTGTCTTGTAGCTCGAAGAGGAGTCTCTATGAAAAAGTTCGTGGCAGTGGCAGGGAACATCGGGGTGGGAAAATCCACTCTGGTCAGCATGTTGTGCAGCCATTTAGGCTGGCAGCCTTTCTTCGAACCGGTGGGCGAGAACCCTTATCTGGCTGATTTTTACCGTGATATGCGCCTGTGGTCCTTCCACTCACAGATCTTCTTCCTCACCCGCCGCTTACGTTCCCACCGGCAGCTCTTGGACCATCCCACCTCTGCCATCCAGGATCGCTGTGTCTATGAAGATGCAGAGGTCTTCGCTCAGAACCTGTTTTTGCAGGGTTTGATGGACGAGCGCGACTATCTAAGCTACCGCGAGCTGTACCGTGTGTTGAGCGACTTCCTCCCCCCGCCCGACCTGGTGGTTTACTTGCGCGCTTCGGTGGACACCCTGCAGGAGCGCATCTCGCATCGCGGCCGCGATTACGAGCGCACCATCACCCCCGAATACCTTGGACAGTTGAATGTATTGTACGAAGAGTGGATCGCCAATTTCAGCCTGTGCCCGGTTCTCACCGTTCCCGCCGATGCGCTGGACTATGTCGCCCATCCGGGTCACCTGGATTTAGTCGCCCAAAAGGTCGAGGAAAAACTCACCGGCAAGGAAGAGGTCGTCTTTTCAGCCGATGAGGTTGCTAACTCAACTTAAAATTCAATATTCTGCTTAATTGCCATCGAGGGCGTTTTTCGGTCTGAGAAGCCTGTAGCCTTGCGAGCGTTCTTTGCGAGCGAGGGGAAACAATCCTATTCGTCATTGCGAGCCAGCGCTTACCTGGCGAAGCAATCTTCAACTGATAAGATAATTCTACTCGCACCTTGATGCATAACGAGACGTTTTGTTATTTGTAGATTGCTTCGTCGGGCTAAGACTGCCCTCCTCGCAATGACATCAAAGAATTTAACCTCGAGGTCGATCTATGCCCGCCAGGCCCGAGCGAAGCGAGGGAAAGTAATCACCTCCAGCATTTTTTGAGCTTAAACCCTCTCCAGCTTCTCGATCATCTCTTCTGCCAGGCTGACTGCATCCTGTAATGTCTGAGCATCAAACGCGAATCTGCCACCTGCAGTCTCATACAGCTTCGGCAGGGGCACCGTCCCACCCAATGCCAATGCCCGCCGGTAAGCCGCCACCGCCCCCTTCTGGTCCTTCAGGGCATTCCTCCACACCTGGAACGCTCCCAAAGACGCCATGCCATATTCCACATAGTAGAATGGCACCTCGAAGATGTGCTGCTTGCGTTGCCAGCCAGTGACCATCACGTCATCCAGCCCACTCCAGTCCTCCCCTATCATAAAGCGCTTCCAAAGCTCAGCCCACTTGTGGTCACAATTATCTGGGTTAGCAGCCGCACTCTGGTTCTCGTAAGCCCAATGCTGAAAAGCATCCACCACCGCCATGTATGGCCAGAAGAGTACAGCTTCTTCCAGGTGCTCGATGCGTGCACGCGCCGCATCCTTTTCCGTATAGAATCCGCCTTCGCTCGCCAGCAGGTATGGTGATGCCAACAGCTCCATCGCCATCGAGGCCACTTCGGCAAATTCCATCCCCACTGGCAGCTGATGAGAATATGGTAAATGAGCTTCCTCGAATACATGGAAGGCGTGCCCAGATTCATGTAACAAGGTGTCCACGTCCGTGGATAGTCCCACCGCATTCTCAAAGATGAAAGGCAGCATGACCATGTCATAGTTGTTGCAATACGCGCCAGGAGCCTTGTCTTTGCGGTTATCCAGGTCGAGTAAGCCTTTATTGCGCATGATATCAAAATACCCTCTTAGCTCAGGATCCACCTGTTGGAAGATTGCCGCCACTTTATCCTCCAGCTCGGTGATCGTCAGGTACGGTTTGAGCGCCTCCCGACCCTGCGGGTCAACGTTCAAATCCCATGGGCGCAATGTGGAGAGACCCAATTGCTGTTTGCGTTTGTCATAGATACGCCTGGCAGCTGGAACGACCACCTGTTCGATAGCCTCGTGGAACTGGACGCAATTCTCAGGCGTGTAATCAAATCGCAAGAGCTCCTTCCAGCGATACGACCTGTAATCCTGAAAGTCTGCATTCCTCGCTATCCTCACCCGCACATCCAGCATCCTTCCCCACAGCTCATTGAGCTTCTGCCGGTCAGCGAGCTTGCGTTCCATCGCCAGTCGCCAGGCCTTTTCACGTTTGGAGCGATCCAGGCTCAGATATACCGGCTGCAGCTGAGTGGGCGTTACCTCTTTGCCTTCCCACTCCACTGTTTGCGCACCAATGATCTCATCGTACTCATTTACCAGTTTCTTCTCCTCCGAAAGGAGAGGTAGGTTTTCCTCGCGGTAGATCTCCGCTTCAACCCGCATATTGCGCAACGGGATGTCGAACCCTTCTGGCTGCAGTCGGCTGGCAAGCAGCTTTTGCTTGAGCACCTGGTTGGCTGCCTGGGAGGGCGTGTAGACCTCATCCAGGAAGGTATTGAAGCAGTTTTTACCTTTCTGGTCGGCAGTATTGAGCGTCGTTGCCACCCATAAACGGGCAAACATCTCCGAAAGCATTCGGTTCAGGTCGGACCAATCCATAATCCAATCCGCGAGATTGGTAGAAGATAGAGGACGTTTAGCGAGATCATCAGCATACGGCTTGATCAGGCTCCAATTCCAATGGATGAATACATGAGGGTCTCTCGGTAGTGTGGTGAACATGATGTTTCCTTTCAATTTGAATGAGTTATGATGACCAGGTTGCCTTTCCTGCTGATTGGTTTATAACTTTGCCTCATTTCCCCCAGTCCATGGTATACCAGCGCAGGTAGTCCTCTACATGTGCCTGCCAGTATACTTCTTCATGCTCACCGACGAACATGTGCCACTCGTGAGGGATATCGAACTGAGTGAGCAAATCCTCCAGCCAGGTTGCGGATGTGGTGATCTCCGGTCGGTCTTCATCTGCGATATCCAAATAAATCCGCGGCATCATTCCCGCAGGGATATTGTACAACCACAGGTAAAGCTGCTGCACATCGCTGTGAAATACAAAGCCGCTGTGCGCCCCCACCGCGCTGAAAAGCTCCCAATGTGAGAACCCCAGGTGAATCGCCCAGGCTCCCCCCCTTGATAAACCACCAATTGCCCGGTTAGCCCGGTCAGGGATGGTGCGGTAATGCTCATCCACCCACGGGATTAATGACTGTTCCACCGCTAATCCAAAGTTATCTTCGGTAGGCTCCAGCCAGACGCGATCTCTAGGCATCACGATGATAAATGGCACGGCTTCACCAGTAGCGATCAAATGATCAGCACTCTCCGGGGCTCCAAGACGGTCCCATTGGGTATCGGAGTAGGTCTGGCCATGGATCAGATACAGCACGGGGTAAGACCGCTCGGGTTCCTTATCATAGCATGGAGGCAGGTAAATCCGGTAGACCAATGGGTTGGGTAACAGGACGGTAGTGAATTCATACACATCCACCTTTCCACCCGTTTTCATGCAAGCCGTCAGGGTCGGGGTGGGTGCAGCGGTGAGGGGGGTAATCGTGCTGGTAGTCTTGGGGGTTGCGGAGGGCGAAATGTTCGTGGATTCAGGGAGCTTCGGTGATGCGACTGTGGTAGTCTCAGTCATCAGGGAGGTTGGTGATAGCTTTTCTGCTGTAGGTGTAGTCATGATCCCGACTGGATTCAATGATACTGACCCACAGGCCTGCAAAAGGATCACCAGGATCCATACAACAGGGTATCTTCTCCACACGCTAGCAGTGTACCACAACACGCCTAAAGGTAGCTCAATATTAAACCTGTGTGAGTAAGGTCTCGTCTGCAACCCGATTCACCCTTTCACTGGTAAAATTGCACGATGTATTTACCCATGGAGAAATAGATGCGTAAGTTTATCCTTATATCTCTGTTGCTCATGGCAGTGGGATTGGCGGGATGTATTCCCCAGGTGCAAGCCACCCCCACTGCGACTGCTACGACGAATACTCGTCCGGCTCCAACGGTCATCCTGACGGTTCCAACCCAGGCCGCCCTCTCTCCAGATTCAGGCTGCACGGTGATCACCCAAAAGCCCACACCGGGCCCCACCGCCGAATCGATTTTTCCACCTGTAAGCGATACGGATTGGGTCAAGGGATTTATAACCGCCAAAGTAACTATCATTGAATACTCCGATTTTCAGTGACCCTACTGTGCCCAACTTGCTCCCGTGATGGAGCAACTCCTCAAAGAATTCCCCAACGACCTGCGCTTTGTCTATCGAAATTTCCCCCTCATCGGAACCCCTGAGTCACCCTTCCATGATAAAGCCGCCCTCGCCACCCAGGCTGCTGAAGCCGCTGGCAAGCAGGGCAAGTTCTGGGAAATGCATGATCTGCTCTTTACCAATCAGGCTAAATGGTCGGCGCTTTCCGTGACCGATTTCCAGCAATGGCTGATCCAACAGGCGGGAGAGATTAATCTTGACGTGAACAAATTCACCTCAGACCTGGCCAGTACCGAATTAGTGAATCTCGCCCAAAATGCATGGGATAATGGTCAAAAAATTGGCCTGACGGGTACACCTTCCTTATTAGTGAATGGTCAGGTTTGGCCGAGCAACGTCGCAATGAGTGCTACGAACCTCTCTTCCGTCATCAAGTTGACCATGCTTGAAGACCGCCAATTCAGTGAATGCCCCACAATGACAATTGACCCGACAAAACAGTACATCGCCACCATGCACACCGATAAGGGTGATATCCTCATCGAGCTATACGCCGATAAAGCCCCTATCACCGTGAACAGCTTCATTTTCCTGGCTCGCAGCGGGTGGTTTGATGGAATCACCTTCCATCGTGTTGTCCCTGGGTTCGTTGCCCAGGCAGGTGACCCAAGCGGTACTGGATACGGCACGCCCGGGTATGCCTTCAAAAACGAAATCTCACCTGATTTGAAGTTTGACGGTCCTGGCGTTGTGGCCATGGCCAATGTTGGTGCAGATTCGAACGGCAGCCAATTCTTCATCACATATTCGGCCCAGCCCACCCTCGATGGCAGTTACACCATCTTCGGGCATGTGATCCAGGGTATGAACGTTGCCACCAGTCTCACCCCGCGTGATCCATCCAAAAGTGCTGATCTTCCACCTGGCGATATGATCCTGAGTGTGACCATCGAGGAACGATGACCTTTTCCTTCACAGGAGCAGATTAAAAATTCCGGCTCCTGGGAGGGTGGTCCTGATTATGTCCTATCCTCAGATAACCATCCCGAAAGCGCAGTCCCAGCTCCACTGGCCTTCTCTCATCCAGTTTGTATTGAGCGCCTTGGCAGCATTTCTAATCCTGGGTGCCGCTGTCATCATTGCTGTGACGAGTGCAGCCCAGTTTTTCATCCCGGGTTCCACAAGGTCCGACCCTACACAATCTTTCATGGTCGCAGCCAGCCTGGCTTTCGCCGGGGTGTTAGTCCTGCCTTCGGCATGGTATGCCTGGAAGCACATCGCATATCCTGAAGTCGAGCCAGTATCTCGACCAGAACGTCGAGGGTTCGGTCTCATCCTCACCATCCTCGTCCTGGTCCTGGAGGGCGGGGCTCTAATACTTGGTAATTGGGCTTCTCAAGATACCCATATCGCCTGGCTCCTGCTTCCCCCCCTCAACATCATCGCCACGGGTTTACCAGCACTGTGGTTGGTATATATCGGGACGCGCGGTCTTATTCCTGGCTCACCCAGGCGTCGCTGGGGTGTCTTTGCCGGTGGTCTGGTGCTAGGTCCGGTCATAATTCTGATCCTTGAGCTGATCCTCCTCATCTTCATGGGAATCCTTGCCATTCTTTGGATCATGTTGGATCCCAGCACATCCAACCAGCTAAACGGTCTGATATTTCGTTTGCAAAATGTTGCTCCCAATATAGATGCAATCCTCAATATCCTCCTGCCCTTCCTGCTGAACCCCGGAGTTCTGTTCATCTTATTTGCTTTCATTTCCGTGTTTGTCCCGATGATCGAAGAAGCACTAAAGCCCATCGGGTTGTGGTTCCTGGCCGGTCAAAAAATCACACCTGCCCAGGGGTTTGGTTTCGGCGTACTGAGTGGAGCAGGCTTTGGCCTCTTTGAGAACCTTGGAAACACCAGCAACGGTGGTGAAACATGGGCATTGTTAGCCTTCTCTCGTATCAGTACCCTGCTGCTCCATTGCTTCACCGCGGGTCTGGTTGGATGGGCTTTGGCATCTGCCTGGAGCCAGAGGCGCTACCTGCGACTGGGCATTACCTACACAATTGCGGTTCTTGTGCATGGATCGTGGAATGGTCTGGCAGTCTTGAGCGCAGCATCATCATTACAAGGTTTGACCAATGTATCCATACCCTCTAACCTTCTGCATATTGGGGAGCTTTCATCGGTGGGTATTGTCGCTTTAGGTGCCCTAGTTCTTGTTCTCTATATCGGTTTCAATGCTGTCTTACGGCGAAATTTACCCCTCACGAACCCCCTATCATCGGATGATGGTCAACCTCCCAACCACCCAGGAAATGAATCACCACCACCCCAGGAGGATGAACTCTCGCAACCCTCCTCCGAATTAAGTAATTCCATTCCTTTACCTCCAGTCGATTCTCCACAAATACCTGAAAGTGACACACAGCACCTGCCTTCCGGCAAAACTCCTCCCTCAAACTCAGAAACCAACCCATGAATTTAATCCTTTATCTAATCGACCTCATCCTCCATCTTGATAAATATCTTGGTCAAATTATCCAGAGCTATGGCACTTGGACTTACCTGATCATGTTCTTCGTGATCTTCATGGAGACCGGGTTTGTTGTCACCCCCTTCCTGCCAGGTGATTCCCTCATATTTGCAGCCGGTGCATTTGCCGGTCTTGGATACCTGAATGCTGGCATTTTGTTCGTCGTGCTTGCCGTTGCTGCCATCGCCGGCGATACCGCAAATTATTGGATCGGTCATTTAATCGGACCACGTGCGTTTAGTGGCAACATCCGCTTCCTGAAAAAAGAATACCTGGACCGGACTCATGCTTTTTACGAAAAGCATGGCGGCAAGACGATTATCATCGCCCGTTTTATTCCCATCATCCGCACGTTCGCACCTTTTGTCGCTGGGGTGGGTGCGATGACTTACCCCAAATTCATTGCCTACAATGTAATCGGTGGCTTGGCGTGGGTGGCTTTGTTCACTTTTGGGGGTTACTTTTTTGGTAATCTGCCGATCGTTCAGGAGAATTTCACCTTTGTCATTCTTGCAATCATCTTCATCTCAGTCCTGCCAGCCATCATCGAATTGATCAAAGGGCGCCAACAGACCAGGAAGTCCACCCAACCGCCCGCGAACATTTAGACTACGCTTAACTTTTACAAGAGGTAAAATCGAAGTCATGGATCAGCCATCTTTGGAATCTGCTCTGGCTGATTTACACCTGCCAGCTATTCGATATTTTCCGACCATCGACTCGACCAATGACGAAGCCTGGCGGTGGATTGATGCTGGAGCCCCGCACGGTGCACTCGTCTTTGCCGATGAACAGACCGCAGGTCGAGGTCGCTTCAAGCGTCACTGGGTCACCCCACGCGGTAGTGGCCTGGCTTTCAGCTTGGTCTTTGTGTCACCCCCACTTAATCCTCATGTTGTCCAACTTCTTACCGGCTTGGGTGCATTGGCAATCTGCAATGCCCTCCAAACAAAATATTCTCTGTCTGCTGAGATTAAGTGGCCCAATGACATCTTACTCAACCAGCGTAAGGCTGCTGGGGTGTTGGTTGAAGTGCGCTGGAACGGGGAGAATTTGAACGCTGTGATTATTGGGATTGGCATTAACATTGCACCAGAGTCTATCAGTCCGGCAAACCTTCCAGTTGAGGGGCTTAGTATCCCAGCAACCTGCGTTGAAACCGCATTAGGCCACCCGGTGGACCGCTTGGAACTGTTGCATGCCATTCTTCAGGAGGTGTTCAATTGGCTTCCTAGGCTCTCCTCCCAGGCTTTCATCCACGCATGGGAAGACAGCCTGGCTTATCGGGGCCTTTGGGTTGAGCTTTCCGTAATCGATACGGTTCAATCCTCCCATCGAGAGGTTGCTCTACCTCCCACCCAGGTAGGTAAAGTGATCGGTCTCGCCTCGGATGGCTCTTTAAAATTACTTACCCTATCTGGCAAATTGGTTATCTTACAGGTTGGGGAGATTCATCTGAGACCCACCCCTGCTGATCACCCTTCCCTACCACCTGATTGATTTGGAGGCAAAACACTATGTTCGAAGATTTTCGCAAGCAAATCGAAGACGCTTCATTCACTGATGAAGATCAAACAGAAAAGTCGCCTGTTGAAAATCCATTTAGCGAGCAACGATTTTTTTTAGGATTAACACCTGTACAGCGCTTCATCGTCGCCCTCATGCTGCTAATGATGACGATTATCTTGGGCGTATTATTCCTTTTGGTCACCTCCAAAATTGTTCCCCCGTTCCTTGGCTGAAATACCTTACCACTTCTCGGGGAATCCCGTTCCTTGGCTGAAATACCCTACCGCTTCTCGGGGGAACCCCGTTCCTTGGCTGAAATACCTTACCACTTCTCGGGGGAACCCCGTTCCCTGGCTAAAATACCTTACCGCTTCTCGGGGGAACCCCGTTCCTTGGCTAAAATACCTTACCACTTCTGGTCGGAACCCCGTTCCTGGGATGATCTTTCTTTATCCTGTTCTCGGATACTCACTGCCTATCTTTCAGGTTTGTTTCAGCACTTATTCTCCTTCTTTCACCCCTGCACGGAGTAACTCGGCAGTAGAAATCCTCGCCAACGATGCGACAAAATCCTCCCCTTCGAGAGAGATTAACAAATCGCTTTTGGTGGTCCTTCCGCCCCGTTTCACATCCTTAACCCGGGTCCGCAGCACCACTCCCCCTGCAGATATAATCGTCAATTCATCTGAGGGCTGCACAACTCTCGCAGCTGCGATGATACCAATTTCCTTCAAGCTCCTGGGGTCAATAGTCTGTACACCTCCAGTTGCACGCCCCTTGGGCGGGTAATCTGTGAGTGGTGTGCGCTTGCCATAACCGCCCGTGGTGATTACTAAAAGCTCTCCCCCTTCTTCCAACACTTCCATGCTCGCCACAAGGTCACCTTGATCTAAACCGATGCCAATCACACCACTGGCTGCTCGTCCCATGGCTCGCACAGACCCCTCAGCATAACGCAAAGCCTGCCCTTTCTCAGTTACCAGGATGATCTCATCCTCCCCATCCGTTAACCGCGCCCATCCAAGTTCATCCCCCTCTTCCAGGGTGATTGCAATCAGACCAGACGGTCGTACCGAGGCCAACTCAGATAGCTCCACTCGCTTAACCTTGCCTGTACGAGTAGCCATGGTGCAATATTCTGCTGCCACAAAATCAGGCACCGCCACTGCTGCGGTGATCGTTTCCCCTGCACTCATTGATAGTACGTTAACGATCGGTATGCCACGTGCTGCCCGGTCTGCGTCCGGGATTTGGTATGCTTTTTCCGAGTACACTTTTCCCTTGTCTGAGAAAAACAAGATCGTATCCAGGGTGCGGGCTGGAAAGAGGAACATCACTTCGTCTTCTTGCTTCGTGGTATGCCCCGTGACCCCCCGCCCTCCGCGCATCTGCAGTTTAAAGCTTTTGGCTGCCAACCTCTTGATGTACCCACGCTGGGTAATGCTGATCAGAACCGCTTCATCGACAACCAGGTCCTCTTCTCTGAAATCTTCTTTGGCTTCATGGGCAATCCGTGTCCGTCGCGGATCCGCATATTTCTTAGCCAGCTCACCTAGGTCGGTCTTGATCAATTCAAGTACTTTGCGTTGGCTGGCAAGCAGGTCTTCTAAATAAGCAATCCGTTCCAGGATTTGTCGCTGCTCATCCTCGATTTTCTGCCGCTCCAGGGCTGCCAGACGGCGTAATTGTAGGTCCAGGATGGCTAGCGCCTGCAACTCACTCAGCTTGAAACGGGTTATCAGTCGTTCCTTAGCTACATCTGCATCGGGTGATTGGCGGATAGTTTGGATCACATCATCCAGGTTCGCCAAGGCAACCAACAATCCTTCCAGGATATGTGCCCTTGCACGTGCCTTATTCAGTTCAAAACGTGACCGCCGGATGATCACTTCACGTCGGTGATCAATATAAACCTGCAGCATGCGCTTGAGAGAGAGCAGCTTGGGTTCCCCGTCTACTAACGCCAGCATTTGCACGCCGAAGGTGGACTGCAATGGGGTGTACTTGTAGAGCTGGTTCATCACCTTAATCGGCTGGGCTCCGCGCCTCAGCTCGATGATGATGCTCATCCCGCGCCGGTCTGATTCATCCCGCAGATCAGAGATATCACTTAATTTCCCCACACGCGCCAGCTCGGCGATGCGCTCGAGCAAGCTGGACTTATTGAGCAGATAGGGAATCTCGGTAATCACAATCCGCTGCCTTCCCCCGTTCATATCCTCAATGTGCGCCAGTCCGCGCACCACGATCCTTCCTCGACCGGTGCTGTATGCCTGGTTAATGCCTTCACTGCCAACAATCACCCCACCGGTTGGGAAATCGGGTCCGGGAACGAGCTTGAGCAGCTCTTCTGAGGGCATATCGTCGATTTGCTCATAGTTGTCGATCATATATGAAATTGCCGTTACCAGCTCACTCATATTATGCGGTGGGATGTTGGTTGCCATGCCAACTGCAATCCCAGACGAGCCATTGAGAAGCAGATTGGGAAGGCGCGCCGGTAGAACATTGGGTTCATGAAGCGTCCCGTCGAAGTTATCAGCGAAATCCACCGTATCCTGCTCGATATCTGCTAGCATCTCTTCTGCCATACGCGAGAGGCGGGCTTCGGTATACCGCATCGCTGCCGGTGGATCCCCATCTACCGAACCGAAGTTTCCCTGACCATCCACCAATAAATACCGCATGGAGAAATCTTGTGCCATGCGCGCCATTGATTCATATACTGCTGCATCCCCATGCGGATGGTACTTCCCCAATACCTCTCCGACAATGCGCGCTGATTTTTTATAGGCTGAACTGGCGTCGATTCCCATGTCATGCATGGCGTACAAAATCCGGCGATGCACGGGTTTCAACCCATCCCGTGCATCCGGTAAGGCGCGCGCAACAATCACGCTCATGGCATAATCCAGATATGCCGCTCGCATCTGTTGGTCGATATCCACCTGTTCAATATTTCCTATATCCATCAAAACCTCAATCTTTCGTTCTACCTCGGATGATTAGCTCACAATCGCAAAATCTTTCTTAGCGAATAGCTGGCAACCATGGCATGAATTTCTCAACGAGTTCGCCTCATAACAAAAAAGATGTGTCCGCCGGGTGGCGCACACATCTGAATTATAAACCAAGAATATCAGCTTACTACCAGCCTAAATAACGGTCAATTGAAGCTGCTGCTTTGCGCCCTGCCACCATGGCTGTCACCACCAGGTGGGGGCCAGTAACCATATCTCCGCCTCCAAAGATTCCCCGTCGATGTGTAGCGCCTGTATTTTCATCGGTCATCAACAAGCCAGAGTTATGGGTCTGAATCCCTGGGGTTGTTTCCCCGATGACCGGGTCTGGTTTGTAACCAATCGCCATAATTGCAGTGTCTGCTTCGATGATGAAATCTGAACCTTCAACCGTCGAGAATTTACGGCGTCCATTTTCATCCGGCTCACCAAGCTGAGTGCGGACGCACTCGATCTGCGCCAGGCGCCCATTTGCTCCTGCGATGAACCGCACCGGTTGGGTCAGGAAGTGATATTTCGCTCCCTCCTCGATTGCCATCTTGCGGTCCTTGTATCCGCCTGGCATCTCAGCTTCGCCACGCCTGTACAGGCAGGTTACCTCCTCGGCATCCATGCGCAATGCAGTGCGCAGGCAATCCGATGAAGTATCACCACCTCCGATCACCACTACTTTCTTGCCTACTTCTGGGCGTGTACACATCTCATGCGGCAAAAGGTCCATATCCACATTGGCGCGAATCAGGAAATCGGTGGCCTTGTAAACTCCTGGTAGATGTTCTCCCGGGGCGTTCATCGTGGCATCCACTGATGTGCCCACGCCTAAAAATACCGCGTTATAACCGCCTGAAAAAAGTTTATCCACAGTTATTTTCGGTCCGATGTAGGTGTTGCAAACAAAAGTCACTCCAGCTTTTAAAAGGTCATCCCAGATGTCAAATACAACCTTCTTGGGCAGCTTGAAATTAGGGATGCCGTAGATCAGCAAGCCTCCTGGTGCTGGCCGCGCATCAAATATGGTCACCCAATGGCCGCAGCCAACCAGTTGTTTGGCACATGCCAGACCTGCTGGTCCTGCCCCAATGATGGCTACCTTTTTACCCGTAAATTTACCCACTTGCAGTGTGACCCCCACTTTACGTCGCTCATAGTGGGTTGCAAAGGCTTCCAGCACGCCCGTCGGTACTGGTATCTCCCCTCTCTTGCCACGTACACACGAACCCTCACATAATTTTTCCTGGGGGCAAATCCGCCCACAAACTTCAGGCAACGAGCTGGTTTGTCGGTATACGTTGGCTGCCTGCAGGAATTCTCCCTGTTCGATTAACCACATGGCATACGATATGTCATTGTTTGCCGGGCAGGTTTTTTGGCATGGAGCAGGATCGGGGCAGTGAATGCAGCGCGAAGCCTCATGTACTGCCCATTCTGCGTCAATGCGGATAATAGCTTCATCAAAGTCTTTCACTCTTTCCGCGGCAGGACGGAGGGGCAACCCCAGTGATGGGATGGCCATGCGTGCCTTGCGATCTACACTTGAAAAATCCCTTGGGATGTCCACCATGATCACTCCTCCAAGAATTGTGGTTACTCGCTTCTCCTCACCAGAGAACGGTCGGGAGTGCTAACAAAGTCTGCTTTAACCCAGATATGCGTCTATGGTATAGGCAGCTTTACGCCCGGCAACCATCGCTGTCACCACCATGTCCGGACCAGTTACCACATCACCACCAGTAAATACTCCGAACCGGCTGGTTGCACCGGTTTCACGGTCAGCGATGATCATACCCCATTTTTGCGTTTTTAAACCTGGTGTTGTGGCAGTAATGATCGGGTCAGGGTAATACCCCATTGCAATGATGGCAGTATCTGCATCAACGATGAAATTTGAACCTTCCACGGTGGTGGGGTGGCGCTGCCCGACTTCATCAGGCTCCCCCACCTCGATTCTCACACAATCAACCCATGCCAAATCTCCATCTGGCCCTGGGATGAGCCTGATTGGTTGTGTCAGATATTCATATTTTGCCCCCTCCTCAATTGCCAGGATCCGGTCCCTGGCTCTACCTGGGATTTCATGCTCTGTGTATCGATATAAACAAGTCACTTCCTCTGCGCCGAGCCGCAAGGCTGTGCGAGCACAATCCGTTGCCGGATCGCCTCCCCCAATCACCACCACTCTGCGCCCCACTTCAGGGTTCATGCGCATCCTGGGTGGCAGGTGATTTTTATCCGCATTGGCTCTGATCAAGAATTCGGTGGCTTTATTTACACTGGCAAGGTTCTCTCCCGGAATGGCAAGTGGGGCATCAATGCCGCTTCCCACACCCAAGAAAACCGCCTCATACCCTTCTGCAAATAAATCATTAACCGTCTTCTTCTTTTTACCAATATAGGTATTCCCCACAAAAGTAACCCCAGCCTGCTTTAAATTTTTCCAGATATCGGTAATCAACGTATGGGGAAGCTTGAAATTGGGAAAACCGTAGGTTAATGCCCCGCCAGGGAATGATCGCGCCTCATATATGGTTACCCAGTGCCCCATCCGCACCAGGATATCTGCACATGCCAATCCTGATGGACCAGCACCAATAATCGCTACTTTTCGGCCTGTTAGTTCACCTGGCTGGATGGTGACGCCTTTTTCACGGCGTTCGTACTCACAAGCAAACGACTCTAAAACGCCTACGAGTACCGGGTCACCGATCCGACCTAAGACGCAGGCCCCCTCACATAACTTCTCCTGCGGGCACACCCGCCCACAAATTTCAGGTAGAAAATTGGTCTTGCGAAAAACACTGGCGGCTTCAAGAAAATTACTTTTTTCAATTAAGTACAACCCCTGCGAGATATCATTTCCAGCAGGGCAGGCACGCCTGCAGGCTGCCACCTCGTGACAATGGATACAGCGTGAAGCTTCGTATTGTGCCCATTTTTCGTCCAGGGGCGCTCGAGCTTCTTGAAAATCCTTTACGCGATCATTTGCTTCCCGGGTTGGTAGTCCACGGGAAGGCATATGGATGCGGGTTTTTCGGTCAAGCAATGAGAAATCTATCTGGAGATCCGTTTTGATCCTCACATGCTCTGCAAATACTTGTCAATTGCAGCAGCTGCCTTACGCCCAGCCACCATCGCCGTCACTACCAGGTCTGGTCCGGTGACGTCATCACCGCCTGCGAACACGCCAGGTCGTGATGTAGCTCCCGTATCATGGTCAGCAATGATCAGGCCGTACTTTTGGGTTTTTAGGTCTGGGGTGGTATCTCCAATGATTGGGTTCGGCCAATACCCCAGTGCCAAGACAGCTGTATCAGCTTCAACAATAAAATTGGATCCCTCAATCGGGACAGGTCTGCGGCGACCCTTCGCATCCGGCTCTCCAAGTTCCATCCTGATGCATTCGAGCTTATCCAGATGTCCCTGGTCATTCGCAATGAATTTAACCGGTTGTGTCAGGAACTGGTAATGTGCCCCTTCCTCCAATGCCAATTCACGGTCTTTTACCCCTCCAGGCATTTCCTTGATTGTGCGGCGGTAGAGACAGGTCACTTCCTCAGCACCTAATCGCAGGGCTGTCCGCAGACAGTCCGAGGCAGTATCACCACCACCGATAACCACCACCTTCTTCCCAATCTCTGGTCGTGAGCGCCATTCTTTGGGTAAGATTTCCATATCCACGTTGCTGCGTGCCAGAAACTCAGTGGCTTTGTAAACTCCCGGTAAAGTCTCCCCGGGTACCTCCATGGGTGCATCAACGTTCGAGCCTACCCCAATGAAAACAGCATCGAAACCCTTCTCGAACAGGTCATCAATGGTTATGTCTTTTCCAACGTAAGTGTTGAATGAGAACTTGGCACCGGCTTCCTGCATATCTCCCACCCGGCAAAAGACAATCTCCTTGGGGATTTTAAATGGCGGGATGCCATATACCAGCAATCCACCCGGAGCTGGCTTTGACTCGACCACAGTCACATCATGCCCCTTTTGAAGCAGCTGCTCAGTACATGCCAGGCCTGATGGTCCGGCTCCTATGATTGCAACCTTCTTCCCCGTTGGCGCACTCACTGGCACTTTCACGCCTACAGTCCGACGTTCGTAGCAGGTAACATAAGCTTCAAGGGGTCCGGTCAATACGGAAGCATGCGACTTGATATGCGAGCACGAACCCTGACAAAGTTGTTCTTGCGGACAAACCCGTCCGCATATCTCGGGCATGCTGCTCGTTTGTCGATAGAGCTTGGCTGCTTCGAGGAATTCTCCCTGCTCGATCAGCCACATCGCAGATGGGATGTCATTATGTGCTGGGCAGGCCTCTACACAGGGTGCTGGATCAGGGCAGTGTACACAACGCGAAGCCTCGAACATTGCCTCCTCAGGTGTCATCGGGATGCAAACATCATCAAAATCACACACCCTCTGTGCCACCGGACGGTGGCTGATATCAAGGCTCGGTAATCGCGCCCGTGCCTTCCGATCAATCGCTAATGATTCACTCGAGATTTTTTCCATCCAGCACCTCCTACATATAATCCATTTTCATATTATCGGGGAAAAAGGTAAAGTTTTAGTCCCTATTGTCATGGATTTTTGTGACGGTTGTCACATGATGATTGGTAAGATTCTTGCATGGTTATGATAAGGTGCTTTAATCCTAAACTTTTGGGATATGATTGTATTCCGCACTTTAAGCTTATCTATCTATATTAATTATTTCCCCTACCGCCCAAACACCGGTCTGAGGAGGGATAAATTATGAAAAAATTTACTATCATTATTTTAATCATCCTGGCCCTGGCAACCATTGGATATTTTGGATACCGTATCATTCAAGACAGGCGTCAGGCAAATACGCTCAGCAACCTTCAAACCATCACCGCTAGCCGGGGTAGCCTGACTGCCACGGTTGGAGCCACCGGGGCAGTGCGCCCAGTCCAAACTGCAATGATTACCTGGCAGACCTCGGGGATTGTTGACCAGGTGTACGTGCAGGTTGGGCAGGTGATTACAGCCGAGCAGACACTTTCCAGCCTGGCGCAATCATCTTTATCGCAAAACATCATCCTGGCTCAATCAGATTTAATCACCGCCCAGCGGCAATTGGAAGATATAAATAATTCGCATTCTCCTACCGAACAAGCATTGCAGAACCTCAATACAAGCCAACAGGTAGTATATGATGCCAAGCGCCTACTGGTCCGGTTCGACCAGCAATCCTATAAAGACGATTTGGATCAGGCGCAGCAGGATGTAGTGGATAAAAAGGATGCCTTAGATAAGGCTCAATCTGACTTTGACCCATATAAAGACTGGGATCCCAGCAACTCCACCCGCAAGACCTACGAGCAGCGTCTGACCGATGCTCAAATTTCTTATGATGAAGCTGTTCGCAAGGTTAATGAGCTCGAATTACAGCATCAAACCGCCCAGGTAAACCTGGATGCCGCTAATGCAGCTCTGACGGATGCGCAGCGTACTTACGATCGGGTGAAAAATGGACCGAATCCCGATGATATTTCCATATTACAAACCCGCATAACGGCTGACCAGGCCACCCTTGACATGGCGAAATTGACCGCCCCGTTTGCTGGCACAATCACTAAAGTAGACCTCAAGCCAGGTGATCAAGTCTCTCCTGCCAGCATTGCCTTTCGATTAGACAACCTGGACAGTTTGCTGGTGGATGTGCAGGTCTCTGAAGTGGATATCAACAGCATTCAGGTTGGTCAACCGGTCGACCTGAGCTTTGATGCCATCCTGGATAAGCAGTACAAGGGCGTGGTCAGTCAAGTCGCACCGGTTGGTGACGTTATCCAAGGTGTGGTGGAATTCGACGTAACCGTTGAGCTGATTGACGCTGACCAAAACGTGAAACCTGGTATGACCGCTGCGGTCAATATCGTCGTCGACCAGATCACGGATGCCCTGCTCGTCCCCAATCGCGCCGTGCGTGTGGTGGACGGGCAGCGAGTGGTTTATATCCTCAGCAATAACCAGCTCAAATCGGTCAATGTGACCTTGGGTGCCTCATCAGACTCTGAAAGCCAGGTGACGGATGGAGATTTGCGCCTCGGTGACCAGATCGTGCTTAACCCTCCACAAGATCTGTTCAGTACCGGTGGTCCCTTCGGCCCGGGAAGGTGATTATGAGTGCCTACAGCAATTCCAGCACAGCAGGATTTCCTACCAATGGCTGGGTTATACAGGCCGAAAATCTGACTAAAGTGTATAAAATGGGTCAGGTTGAGGTGCATGCCCTCAACGGTCTCTCATTAAAGATCGCGCGGGGTGAGATTGTTGCCATCATGGGCCCTTCCGGTTCGGGTAAATCCACCTTGATGAATATCATTGGCTGCCTAGACCGTCCCACTTCGGGTGAATATATCCTGGACGGTGAGCCTGTTGCCAGGCTGACCGATGATCAGCTAGCTACCATCCGCAATCGTAAAGTTGGCTTTGTCTTTCAAAGCTTCAACCTGCTTTCCCGCGCCACGGCACTTGCCAACGTTGAGCTTCCCATGCGTTATTCGGGCGTCGTGCACGGACGAAGAGATAAAGCCCATACTGCCCTTGAATTGGTTGGGCTGGCAGATCGAATCTACCACCGTCCCAACGAGCTTTCCGGTGGGCAACAACAGCGTGTCGCCATTGCGCGTGCCCTGGTCAATGATCCAGCCATCATCCTGGCTGACGAGCCTACGGGGAACCTGGATACCAAATCGGGTCAGGAGATAATGGAGCTCCTGCTCAACCTGAATCGGGAACACGGCACAACCCTTATCATCGTCACTCATGCTGCAGATATCGCTGCCCATTCCCAGCGTATTATCCGCATCCGCGACGGAGTGGTGGAGGAGGCAGTATGAACGTCTGGCAAGCCATTCTGGAAGCATTTGAAAGCCTATCTGCCAACAAGGTACGTGCCAGCCTCACTATCCTGGGGATTGTAATTGGGGTGGCGGCAGTCATCGCCATGGTCTCCGTCGGGCGAGGCGCACAAGCCACGATCACCGATTCGATCAACGGGATTGGTACCAATCTCATCTTTGTATTCCGCGGTGGCTCGGAGGATATTCGCAACCCCAAGCCCATCACACTTACAGATGCAGAAGCCATTGCGGATCCATTCCAGGCCCCTTCAGTTGTGGCTGTTGCCCCTGTCATTCAGGATAACGGCAAGGTCACCTTTGGGCGTGAAAGTACTACGACCAACATCACCGGAGTGACCCCTGATTATGCCCAGGTACGCCGGTATAGCCTCACCGAAGGTGAATTCATCAACCAGGAAGAGATGCTGGGGCAGGCATCGGTGGTGTTGCTGGGTTCGGATGTGGCAGACAAGCTCTTCGGACGCCAGGATGGTTTGGTGGGTGAAACTGTGCGCATTGAAGGACAGCCTTTCCGCGTGATTGGGGTATTACAATCCAAGGGTGGCTCAGGCTTCTCAAATGCTGATAACCAGGTGCTGGTCCCCTTCTCCACTGCTCAAGCCCGTCTGATCCGTCACAGCACGACTGATCAGGTGGATTTACTCCTGGTCGAAGCGATCAGCCCGAAGGCAGTGCCTGCTGCCAGCGATGAAGTCGCCCAGATTTTGCGTGCCCGCCACCGAACTGCCATTGGGGCAGATGATTTCTCCATCCTCACTCAGCAAGATTTCTTGACTACCGCCAGTACTATCACCAATGTGCTGACCATTTTCCTGGGTGGTGTGGCTGCCATCTCGCTGCTCGTAGGCGGGATTGGGATTATGAACATCATGTTGGTGTCGGTAACCGAACGCACGCGCGAGATCGGGCTGCGTAAAGCAGTCGGAGCGCACAAAGCGGATATCATGATCCAATTCCTGGCTGAATCGTCCGTCCTCAGCCTGATTGGCGGAGTGATCGGTATTATTCTCGGTTACACCATCGCATTTGGAGTGGCGCAGATTGCAAAAGCCAACAATGCGGCCATCACCCCATCGATTGGGATCGATATCACCCTCATCGCCACCCTGTTCTCCACTGCGGTTGGATTGTTCTTCGGTCTCTACCCCGCTAACCGGGCAGCCAGCCTTGAGCCGGTCGAGGCGCTACGCTACGAATGAGCTGAGCTAACCAGCGACCTTCTCCAGCGCTGCTCTCATCTGGTCCAGTGCCTGGGTCAGTAACGCCCGCGTACAGGCAAAGTTGAGCCGCACGAACCCCTCCCCGCCTTTCCCAAAGGTAGCTCCATCATTGAGCGCCACGCGGGCTTCCTTCAGAAAGAACTCATATGAGTTACCCTGGATGCCCGACTTTCGGCAGTCCAGCCATGCCAGGTAGGTGCCTTCAGGCTTCACCATTTCAAGCCCTGGCAGCCGTGCTTTTACAAAATCAAACAGGTAATCCCGGTTGCCTTCCATGTAATCAAGCACCTGGCTCAGCCACTCTTGCCCATCACGATAGGCTGCCAGTGTGGCGGTCAACCCGATCAGGTTGGGCCACATCACCAGACCCTTTTTGAATTGCTGAAGCTTTATGCGCAGCTCCTTATTCTGCACGATGGCAAAGGAGCATTGCAACCCGGCAATGTTGAAGGTCTTGGTAGGTGCCATCAAAGTGACCGTATTTTGAGCCACCTCCTTATCCAATGAAGCGATGGGAATATGCCTCTGCCTCTTGAAAAGCAGGTCACAGTGGATTTCATCCGAGCAGATTACCACCCCACGCCGCAGGCAAATTTCCGCCATGTGCTCCAGCTCATCTTTGCGAAACACCCTCCCTACCGGATTATGCGGATTGCACAGGATGAACACCCGGGTTTGGTCGGTCATCATCGTCTCGAAGGCTTCCCAGTCAATCGCGTAGTGACCATCCGGCTGGCGTAACAGGCTGGCGTCCAGACGCATCATGCCGGCTTGTCGAGCCGTCTTCAGGAAGGGTGGGTAGACGGGTGTCTGCACCAGCACACCACCGCCGGGTGCCGCCAATACCTGGCAGGTCAGGTTCAAGCCTACGATCACACCCGGAAGGAAGAGCAGGTCTTCCGGGGTGATCGCCCAGTTGTATAACCGCTGCATTCGCGCCACCAAAACCCGGCGCAGTTCCGGGAGGTCATCTGGCATATCCTGAACATCTGGATAACCGAAAATCCCATGCTCGATGCGGCGAAGCAGTGCTTGCCGGACAGGCGCAGCAACCGGGTAATCCATATCTGCCACCCATAGGGGTAGCACATCCGGCTCATACTTGTTCCACTTGACGCTATCGGTTGGTCGGCGGTCGGGCACGTGATCTAAGTCGTATTTCATCGTTGGTCCTCCAATCATCCCAGTCAGGTGGTGAGCTCATCGTGGTGAAGTCTCACCATGGCACCCCACTATTTTACCCTCCCCTCCCCTGCGCTTCTTCACGTTTCTCCACGATAAATATCACCCTGCTGCCTCATAAAGCACTTTGGTCATCCTTTTGGTGTAAAATTGATATTAAAAATAGGATTTGCTCGCATTCTAAGGAGGTATTGTATGACAAACTGGAAAGTCCTTATCACGGATGGCCTTTCAGATAAGGGCATCACAATCTTAAGCTCCGCCGCACAGGTGGATAACATGACGGATATTCCCGCGGATGAACTGCTTAAAGTGGCAGGCGAGTACGATGCCATGGTCGTACGCGGACGCACCAAGGTCAATCCAGCGGTATTCGATGCTGCCAAACGGCTCAAGGTGGTGGGGCGCGCCGGTGTGGGTGTAGATAACATTGACCTGACCGCCGCCCGCGGTCATGGAGTGACGGTGGTCAATGCGCCCAAATCCACCTCCCTGGCAGTGGCCGAGCTGGCGCTCGCCATGATGTTCTCATTGGCCCGCATGGTACCCAAAGCGGATGCCACCATGAAGCAGGGTCAGTGGATCAAGAAGCAGCTTGAAGGCATCGAGCTAAACGGCAAGACCCTGGGGATCGTTGGAATGGGGAACATCGGCACCGCCCTGGCCCAGCGTGCGGCTGCCCTCGGGATGAAGGTCATCGGCTACGACAGCCTCGTCGCACCAGACGAGATCAAGAAGCGCGGTGCAGAACCGGTCGCCCTGGCTGACCTGTATGCAAAATCCGACTTCATCAGCTTCCACCTGCCGCTCACACCTGAATCGAAAGCCATGGTGAATGGGCAGGCTCTGGCGCAAATGAAGCATGGCGTACGCATCGTCGATGCCGCCCGCGGTGGGATCATCGATGAGACTGCCCTGCTGGCTGCCATTGAATCAGGACAAGTGGCTGCGGTAGCATTGGATGTATACTCCGCTGAGCCGCCCGGTCTGACCGCCCTGGTCGCCCATCCCAATGTGGTCGCCACTCCGCACATCGGCGCCCAGACAGAAGAAGCCCAGGACCGTGCAGCTGAGGACATTGCCTCCGAAGTGCTCAACGCCCTGCGCGGAGAACCCTTGCGCTGGAAAATCGTCTAGATCATGGATCTACGGGCGGGAAACGTTCACCGGTGGTAAAGCGGACCGGACGATACCCGCCCAATCCATTTAACTCCCACAATCAACAAAAAGGAACTACATGCAGCCCGAACAACGACTCCAAAAACTCAAGGCTCTGCTGGCAGAAATTGCGGATTTAAATTACGCCTCCGCACTGCTCGACTGGGACCAGCAGACTTACATGCCTCCCGGTGGCGCCGAGAACCGTGGCCACCAGCTCGCCACCTTGCAGCAGATCGCCCATACCAAGTTTGTTTCCGACGAGATTGGCAAACTCCTGGATGACCTGCAGCCTTACGTCTCGCAGCTTGACCCCGACTCGTTCGAAGCCCGCCTGGTGAAGGTCACCCGGCGAAACTATGAGAAAGAGACCAAGCTGCCCGTCGAGTGGGTAACCGAGTTTGCCATGGTCATCACCGCGGCGCACGAAGCCTGGGCAAAAGCGCGTGCTGAGAATAACTTCCCACACTTCCAGCCTCATCTGGAGCGGGTCCTCGATTTGCGTCAGCGCTACGCCGAGTTCTTCGCACCCTACGAGCACATCTATGACCCACTGCTCGACATCTTCGAGCCTGGCATGAAGACGACCGACATAAAAGCCATCTTCGGCCTCCTGCGCCCCCAGCAGGTAGAGCTGCTCCGCAAGATTGCCAGCCGCCCGCAGGTGGAAGATTCCTTCATGCACCTGACCTACGATGAGCAAAAGCAATGGGACCTGGGTGTGGAGATCATTACCCAGATGGGCTTCGACTGGAAGCGCAGCCGGCAGGATAAGACGCTCCACCCCTTCACCACAAGTTTTGGGTGGGGGGATGTACGCATCACCACCCGCCTCTTCGCCAACCACATCGCATCCGCTCTGTTTGGCACGCTGCACGAGGCCGGGCATGCTATGTATGAGATGGGTTCGCATGCTTCTCTGGATCGTACTCCCCTGTTTGGAGGGGCATCGTCTGGTGTCCACGAATCCCAATCCCGTATGTGGGAGAACCTGATCGGGCGCTCCCTCCCCTTCTGGCAGCACTTTTACCCCCGCGTGCAGGAAGTCTTCCCAGAACAGCTCGGCAATATCTCACTAGACACCTTCTATAAAGGGATCAACAAGGTCCAGCCATCCCTGATCCGGGTGGAAGCCGATGAAGCTACCTACAACCTGCACATCATGCTGCGCATGGAGCTGGAGATTGCCCTGATGGAAAACAGCCTGGCCGTGCGTGACCTGCCCGAGGCCTGGAACACACGCTTCCAGGAATATCTGGGTATCACCCCGCCGGATAACGCCACTGGCGTGTTGCAGGACGTGCATTGGTCGGGTGGGATGATCGGTTACTTCCCCAGTTACGCCTTGGGTAACCTGATCGGCGCTCAGCTGTGGGAGCGCATCAACGCCGACATCCACGATCTGCCAGATCAGATCCGCCAGGGAGAGTTCGCACCCTGGCTGGCCTGGCTGCGTGAGAAGGTCCACCGCCATGGTGCCAAGTTCGAGCCCCAGGAGCTCATCCAGCTGGTCACCGGCTCCAAGGTCGACCCTGCGCCTTACATGCGCTATCTTGAGCAGAAATACAGCGCAATTTACGGTTTTTAATCAACATGGTGAGAGAGAACAGACCCCGCCAAACATTGTCGCACAGATCATGAGCAGACTACATCTCGTTCTCCCCACCGTTTTTTTGGTGATCGTCGGGGTGAGCTGTTCCAGCTTGCTGACCACGCCCGTCCCCTCCCCATTGCCAACAGATTACCTCCCCACCGTCATCGGGCTGACCGTTGAGGCAGGGCAACCAGACGAGCCCACCTCCACCCTGGCACCCTCGCCGGCAGACTTCCCACCAGCCTCCCCCACTTCAACGCCGGATGCGGAAGCTTCCATCCCCCAAGACAGCTCCACACCTCTGGCGTTCAACCCATCCGCCACCAGCAGCCCCGCACCGAGCGCAACCAGCACGGTTGCCCTGACGCCCACACCCTCCCGCCGTGCTACGCGCACACCAACCATCACCCGCACCCCACCCATCCCGAGCGCGGGCGTGATGTTCGTGGAGCCAGGGCCGATGTCCAAAGTTGCCTCGCCCCTGCATGTGATCGCCAACCTGCGCAGCGCACCCTCGGGCACCTACCACGTAGAGATCTGGTTGGAACCGCTCCATGAGGGTGAGGAGCCGCGCCTGCTCTACCGGGAGGTGCAAAGGCTGATCAGTAACCCCGTGGACTGGGTCTTCCTGGAAGAGCAGATCCAATTCGAGCTGAGCCGGGTATCCGAATTCGGGCAGCTCAGGTTGGGCATGTACGACACATACGGGCGACCGGTCTCGATCAACTCGGTCGACCTGCTGCTGCTCTCCATCGGCAAAAGCAACCTCACTCCTTCCTCCGTGCGCACAGAGCCGATCGTGATCCGTGAGCCCACCAAGAACCAATTGATCCAGGGCGGGAAGGTGATCGTGAGCGGCCTCGCCAAGCCGACGGAAGACTTCATGCTGGTGGAGCTGGTGACTTCGGATGGAATCGTGGTCGGCTACCGCCAGGCGTTCGCCACCCCGGTGCCGGATGGCTCGTACGTGCCCTTCGCCGTCGAGGTGCCTTACCAGGTGGTGGCGCCCACCTGGGTGAGGCTGAGGGTCAGTGAGAGCGGCACGCGCATCACGGGGATGGAACACCTCTCGAGCGTCGAGGTACTGTTGAGCCCGTAAGGGGGATTCCTGTAGGGGCGTAGCGACGCTACGCCCATTCATTCCTGTAGCCGGGATCGTTGATCCCGGATTTACACCTTCCCCCCATTATCGATTTTCCAGACACATTGGTTTTGTAGGGGCGGTTCGTGAACCGCCCATTCTCTACACCGGGGGTTAAAACCCCCGGCTACGAAGAACACCAAGCCCACTTGCGTGGGCTGGAGGGAGAAGGATTCTCCGCCTATTTGCCTTCTGACCCAATGGGGTGTATATTTGTAGTGGGTCGGTAAAAACCTTTCCATATCTTCCGATCCACTACAACAACCTCATGTCCGCTCCAGATACCATCCTCCAATTGGTCGACCAGTTCTCCACAC
>JBAPSY010000032.1:0-9098 GCA_049281855.1 Anaerolineales bacterium | reverse complement strand
AGTGATTCTAGCAGTCCACCCGTCCCATCCAGTGCTTTCACTCGCACCTCCAGCCTGACCTCGGGGTTCTCAGATGCGAACTCCTCCAGGCGAGCTTTTAACAACCCACTGGCAGTGCCGTTTCCTTCAAGGTCAAACCCGGGTGGCAGCCAGATGCGCACGATTAATCCTCCCGATGGCTGGGTGGCAACCGCTGTCATTCCAGGTGTGTTAGGGATTACAGTTCCCTCAGCCTCGAGGGTTGTGAGAGAAGTTGGCGAAAGTATTCTCTCAGGGGTGGGTATGCCAACTTGCGGGCTAGTTCCAAATTTGATCGGAAGGTTAGTGCACCCCGCCAATGTCAGCAGGAGCAGGAATGTTAAAAGACGAAAATGCTGGGAGATCATCGAAAATATAAGAATAGTTGTGACTAAAGCTTTACCGGATGGCAGATCAGCTCAACCAAAAGCTTGACCGCATTCTGTACGTCATTGAAGTCAACCATCTCAGAAGGGGAGTGAACATAACGGCATGGGATGGATAGGCATCCGGCAGGGATGCCTGCCCGGGTGAGCTGCATGGCACGCGCATCCGTGGTTCCCCCTTCCAGAATCTCTATTTGATAAGGTAAACCCATCTTCTCTGCACCACGCACCATCCAATCCACTACCCGCCTGTCTGCCAGCATGCCACCATCACGTACCTTGATGGCAGGGCCTTTCCCCAGGCTGACCTCCATGCGCACCTTAGTGTGGCGAGGGGTATCTCCGGTACCGGTCACATCGACAGACAGTCCCAGGTCAGGGTCAATCCCAAAGGCCGCCGTGGTCGCACCGCGCAAGCCTACTTCCTCCTGGGTGCTGAAGACGAAGTAAAGCTGGTGAGGAGTATCCTTGACCTGGCGTAGGGTGTCTATCAATACAGCAGTCCCGATGCGGTCGTCCATCGATTTTGCCACGAGTCGCTCCCCCAGATCGAGGAAAGGACGGTCGAATACGGCCACATCACCAATTCGCACCGGGGCATCCTGGTTGCTGGACAAACCCAGGTCAATATAAAGTTGCTCGATCGTGGGTACTTTGGTCATATCATCCACTGGCTCCATATAAACAACGCCTGAGGCGCCGTTCAGGAAACGTACCCGACCACCAATGCAGGTGTGTGGGCGCACTCCTCCCAGTGTGGTAAAGCGGATGAAGCCATTCTCGTCCACCTGGGTCACCATGACCCCTATTTCATCAATATGCGCTGCCAGCATGATCTTGATGCCGTCAGCACCGCCCTTTCCCTTTTGAACGATCAGGTTGCCTAGGGCATCCACTTGAAGCGCATCTGCATATGGCTCAACCTCCGCCCGAACAACAGATCGGATTTGTGCCTCATATCCTGAAGGGCCCTGAGTTTCGACCAGTTTTTGGATCAATGATTTCATACGAGCTCCTAAGCGTATCCTTACGCCATTTTGTTAAATAACTATATCTCTAAAAGGCAACCTGCGCTCATCTCTCGCTTGCCAATACCTCTGGTGTCAGGCGCGACAAGGCGGTTGCGACCAGGTTCCAGGTATTCTGCCAATCTGACAGGCGCACAATGGATGCCGGGCTGTGGTGATATCGCCCCGGCACCGAGATCGAAACGCTCGCGATCCCCTCACGCTGCTTATGGATTGCCCCGGCATCTGTTCCACCCCCACCGGGTTGTCGAATCTGATATGGGATCTGGTTTTCTTCAGCTGTCTCGATGATATAGCGTACCAGCCGTGGATCTGATAATGTGCTGGAATCAGCAACATAGATCGCGGGTCCTGCACCAAGCTGGGTATTATAGCGAACATTTTCGACAGTGTCCCAGGCTGGCAGGTCATAAGCAGGGGTGGAATCCAGGATGATTGCCAGATCTGGGTTAAAGGTAAAAGCAGCCACGCGTGCCCCGCGCAACCCAATCTCCTCCTGCACGGTAAACGCAGCTTGCAAATCAATGTTTGGTGGAGCATGTTTAACCAGCTCAATTAGCGTTGCCACTCCCAGACGATTATCCAACGCTTTGCCCCTGAGGCTTGGGCCAAGCTGTATAAATGATGTGGCAAATGTAGCCCGATCCCCTACTTTTTCCTTGCCCCTGACTGGACCAACATCGATGTGTAAGTCTTCCAAATCGATCGGCTTTTTATGCTCGTCCCCGCGCGATAAATGTAAAGGTTTCAGTCCGATCACTCCCGGGATATGGTCTTTGCCAATCCATACCATTTTGCCAGCTAAGTCCGTGGCAGAAATACCTCCCACAATCTCAAAGCGATAGATGCCCTCCCCGTTGTCATGGGTGAGCATCAACCCGACTTCGTCCATGTGTGCGGCCAGCATCACGCGCAAACGCTGCTCTCCAGAACCTCGCTTGGTGATGAGTACATTTCCGAGTGCATCCACCCTCACCTCGTCTGCATGAGCTCGGACTTCATTCAATACAATTTTGCGCACCTCACCTTCGTCACCCGAGACGGCACAGGCATTCGAAAGGCGCTCCAAAAGCTTGATCTGCTCATCCCCTATCTGGGGGAGGTGAAGTTCTTCAGCCATAATGGTCATGGTCAATCATCCCAGGTTAATTTATCCATAAAGTTTTCATCCAATTGGGCAATAAACTCAGCCACTAATCTCCCCACGCGGGTTATATCTTTTAACATGACCATCTCCACTGGGGTATGCATATAGCGCAATGGAATGCCTACTACGATATTGGGGATTCCCTCTGCAACCACCTGCATTGCATCAGAATCCGTCGCTGTAAAGCGCGGAGTAGGCTCTACTGAAAAGGGAATTTCCAACCGCTCAGCCAGCTCTTTGAAAGTTTTATACAGGAAAGGATGAACGACCGGTCCCCATACCAGTGTAGGACCTTTACCCATTGGAAAGGTCAAATGACCTGGACTGCTGGGCTCACTGCCGAAGGTCACATCGATGGAAACACAAAGACTGGGATGAAGTTGAAAAGCTGAAGTCAGTGCTCCCGCGGTTGTGATTTCTTCTTGCACGCTGGCCACTGCCCATATATCCCAGACATGCGGTCGTGTGTTCAGCATTTCCAGACAGTAAGTCAGAGCAGCCACCGCTGCACGGTTATCTAATGTGTGACCAACCAATGTCTCTCCGGCTGTCTCGAATGGCGGTTGTGCAAATGAGACGATATCCCCTATTCGCACCAACCGGGCAACCTCATCCGGCAGCAACCCAACATCCACCAGGAGATATTCCAGTGGCACAACGCCAATCTGCAAATTGAAAGGCAGCAGTCGCGCTGGTGTTGGAACGATCATGCCGGGTAGCTCTTGGCGCCCATGCACGGTCACCATCTGACCAGGCAAGACGCGCACATCAATTCCACCGATGGAGCTCACCCGCAGGAAACCGTCGACGATCGCATTCACCATCAAGCCAATTGCATCCATGTGAGCCGCAATCATGATACTGGGTCTTGGCTCAGGTCCTGTGCCCTTTTGCAATCCATGCAGGCTGCCTAATCGACTGGTGCTCAGTTTATCGGTGATCGGTTCCCAGGCTTTCTCTATAATGGGACGAACACCTGCTTCGTAGCCACTAATGCCTGGAGCGGAGATCAATTCGTTTAAAAAGGGAAGGAGTTCGGTCATATTTCATTCAACGATGATATGGATGATCCTCTTTAATTGGAAATCAAGGTACTGAAGAGGTTGATCCTAATATAGGTAATGTTGTATCATGGGCTGTGGGTGTGTAGGTGGGAGTGATTGTGGGGTTTGGAGTATTCGTGAACGTGGGTAGAGGTGTATTTGTAGCCGAAGGGATGAGTGTTTTGGTAAAGGTCGGCGGTATGAAAGGCGTATTGGTGGGTGTTGGTGTGGTACTGATTGTGGGTGTCTGAGTGATTGTCGGTGTGCTGGTAGTCGTGGCAGTCATTGTATTGGTCGGTGTCTGGCTGGGCGTCACAGAGCCGGTGGGCACGAGTGGTGTAAAGCTGGTCGTGAGCGTCTGGGTGGCAAAAACTACGGGCGTCCAGGAGGATACAAGGGTGGGTGTGGTGGAAGTATGCCCTGGCCTCCCCGGAGCCAGTAGCACCGCCACCAACCCGGCACAATAACAAGGAATGGTAGCGAGAATCATGGCAACTAACACTTTGCGCAAACGGGAGCGTGCAAACGGATCAGATGTCATGATTATGACCTAATGAGGGTTGATGATAACACCAAGTTATTATAATGGCAATTAAGGCATTTCAGCCTCGCTAATCCTGTAACATACCGCGGTACAATGGTGGGGTGCCATGGATTTATCTATCCCCCCACTTTGATGATGCTGCCCTTTCCTGTGGAGGCTTGGTTTGGGAACAGGCCCAAGCGGGTCAGGTGGCCGATATTTGGACGGTGTGTGCTGGTAAGCCCCCAGTTGGAGACTTTTCGCCATTTGCCCAAGAGCTGCACACCCGCTGGGAGGTAAGTCAAAATTCGCCTGCAGAGCGTAGGATCGAGGACGTTGATTCCTGCCGCCGCCTTGGAGCAAGCCACCGATACTTCTCCATCCCCGATTGCATTTATCGGCGCCACCCTCAAACAGGTGAATTCATGTATGCCTCAGAGGCTGCATTAAATGGACCCCTTCAGCCAGGAGATACTCAGGTCATTCATACTTTGCTTGAGGAATTAAGGCAGTCCCTGCAGCCCGACGCGACTCTCGTTTGCCCATTGGGGCTGGGTAATCACGTGGACCACCAGCTTACCCGCCAGGCAGTGGAAGGGTTAGTCTGCACGCCATGGTATTATGCTGATTATCCCTATGTGCTCCATTATGAAGCAAAGCTGGAGCAAATGGAACAAGAAGGCTGGGTAAGCCAGGTCTTCCCAATCTCACAAGGCGGGTTAGCTGCCTGGTTAGATTCGATTAGCGCCCATGGTTCCCAGATCAGCACATTCTGGGCAAGTGATCTTGAAATGAGGCAGGCAGTCACGGAATATCTGCATTGGAATGACGGGATCTATTTATGGAGAAAGCCTGCCTCTTGAAAAATACTTGCGTTTCCGTTCGATATGTGCTAAAATCACGCCGCGCGGTAGCCGGGAAGGTTGTTTCCCCTCTTACCGCATACTTTTCATAAGGGGCAGCCCAGGTTAATCGCCAGCTTCCCAATTTAATGTAAAGAATCGCTCCACGAGTGGTTCTTTTATCTTTATAGACAGGATAGGAAGATGCCTCCCTCATTCTTGACCAAGCAAGGCTACCAGAAACTGCAGGATGAGCTGGAATACTTGCGAACAATAAAACGCCATGAAGTTGCCGAACGATTACACGAGGCAATGGAAGGTGGAGAGTTAATTGAAGACGCCGAATACGAAGCAGCCAAGAACGAGCAGGCTTTCGTCGAAGGGCGCATCCAGGAGCTGGAAATGCTTCTGGCGAATGCGCGCGTGATCGAAGAGACTGCAAAAGAAGACCATGTCCAGGTTGGCTCGACTGTTACGATTAAAGAAGGCGACAACCCGAAAGAGATATATACGATCGTGGGTCCGGCTGAAGCCTCACCCCGCGATGGTCTCATATCGAACGAGTCGCCATTGGGACGTGCGTTGATGGATCATCATCCTGGTGATGTGGTCCGCGTCGATGCACCAGGTGGAGCCTTCACCGTCAGTCTCTTAAAGGTGGAGTAATTTAGGGGTTTAAGTCCAGCCCCGCGCATGGATTCCTTGCGCGGGGCTTTTACTTAATAAATGGCAGCTTGACTGTCACTGAATATATGTGGAGTGATGGCATGATGAATGAACTATCTAGCTTGGAAATAAACCGATTGGAGAAATTGGAACACCTGCGCTCCAAAGGGATCGAGCCCTATCCCACCCGAACGATACGTACCCATACCAGCCAATCAGTCAGCCACGAATTTGAAACTGCGGAGACCGGGGTGGCAGCTCAGGGTGAGCAGGTGCCACCCATTAAAGCTGCACTGGCAGGTCGGTTGCGCTCGATGCGCCCAATGGGTAAGATCACCTTCGCACACATTGAGGATGGTGAGGGACGAATTCAGCTGTTCTTTCGGTCTAACGATATCGGGCAGGAACAGTTGGACCTTTTCAACCGCGAGTTTGACCTGGGCGATTTCGTTCAAGCCAGTGGTGAGATGTTCCGCACGCGCTCAGGTGAAATCTCCTTGCGTGTGGAATCGTTCCAGATGCTGGCGAAAGCCATCACCCCTCTACCGGCCGCCAAAGATGAGGTGGTGGATGGCGAGATTGTCCGCCACGCTCTCCTCGCTGATCCTGAAACTCGCTACCGCCAGCGCTATGCCGACCTGGCCGTAAACCCGGATGTCCGCCAAATTTTCCAGACCCGTGCAGCTATCGTGACCTCCCTGCGCAATTTCCTGGATGGGCAGGGATTCCTGGAAGTGGAAACTCCCATTCTCCAGCCACTATACGGTGGGGCAGCCGCCCGTCCTTTTATCACCCACCATAACCAGCTTCACCAGGACCTCTACCTGCGCATCTCATTTGAGCTGTATCTCAAACGTCTGCTGGTCGGCGGCATTGAACGCGTCTATGAGGTTGGACGTGATTTTCGCAATGAAGGCGTTTCTTTCAAGCATAATCCCGAGTTCACCCAGCTGGAATTCTATTGGGCTTATGCGGATTACCTGAAGGTCATGGAGATGACTGAGCAGATGCTTGCATTCGTTTGCGATCGTGTGCTGGGTCAGCGTAAAGTCACCTATAACGGTCACGAGCTCAGCTTTGAAATCCCGTGGCCGCGTTTGGAGCTGCGCCAGGGGCTCATCAATACCTCTGGAATCGATATCGCCGCCTATCCAACTGCGCATAGCCTCAAGGCAGTGATGAAGGAACGGGGGATTGAAACCAAACCCGGTGAATCACGCGGTAAGCTGATCAATCAGTTATTGGAAGATTTCCTCGAGCCAACACTGATTCAACCCACATTTCTATATGACTATCCGCGTGATATCTCACCCCTTGCCAAAAGCAAACCTGGTGACCCATTGACGGTAGAGCGTTTCGAAGGTTATGTAGCCGGTTTCGAAATATGTAACGCTTTTACCGAGCTAAACGACCCGCTTGACCAGGAGCAACGCTTCCTGGAAATGGGGCGTGACTACACCGCCGATGACGAGGAACGCCATCCTATGGACGAGGACTACTTGCGAGCAATGCGTTATGGCATGCCTCCCAGTGGTGGCTTCGGGATGGGGGTTGATCGTTTGATCATGCTCCTGACCGACCACCCTAACATTCGCGAGGTGATCCTGTTCCCTCACCTGCGCACCCGCGAAGAATGAATTTGACCAACGACAAAAACTGGCGGTAATCAATCCGCCAGTTTTTGTTAGCCAGACCACACGATGAAACGAATAACTTGAGGCGCAGCTTCTTTCTAAAGCGTTGGAATTCTGCCATCTTTGGGATACAATACCTCAGTGTTTTAATCATTACCTGACAAAACAGGGATAACGAAAAACATCAATCCATAATTTTGGAGATAACTTCATGAAGGAACAAAACTTTCGGGTGTATGGCTATCGATGGGTGGTATTGGCAGTTTTCATGCTCATCAACCTCATCATGCAAATGCTCTGGATCACCTATGCCCCCATCACTGGTCCAGCGGCTAATTACTATGGTGTCACCGACTCACAGATTGGTCTGCTGGCGATGACCTTCATGATTGTATTTATTCCTCTCTCCATCCCTGTCTCATGGGTAATTGACAGGTTTGGCTTTCGTCTGGCGGTCAGCATCGGGGCAGTGCTAATGGGTGTGTTCAGTATCATGCGTGGTTTGGCTGGAGCAAATTATGGGCTGGTGCTGGCAGGCACCATCGGTATTGCTATCGGTCAGCCATTTATGATGAATGCATGGACGAAAGTACCAGCGAACTGGTTCTCAATTAACGAGCGAGCCACCGCGGTTGGTTTGGTCACCCTGGCCAACCTGGTCGGTGTTGCTCTTGGTCAGGTGCTCACGCCCATCCTCACCGAGCAGCTTTCCATCCCAACGGTCCAATTGATCTATGGTGGTATGGCAGCAATTGCTGCGGTGCTATTCATTGCCCTCTCACGTGAGTATCCGCCCACGCCACCTTGCCCGCCAGGAATGGAGACCCGCTCCCTGATGCTTGATGGTCTTAAACAAATCCTGAGATCCGTCCCATTCTGGCTGTTTGTGATCGTCTATTTCGTTGGAATGGGGATTTTTAATGGCATCAACACTTGGGTGGAGAGCATCATCCGACCGCGTGGATTTACTCCCACTGACGCAGGAACCTTGGGTGCTCTGATGGTGTTCGGCGGCATCGTTGGCGCAGTGGTCTTCCCCTCCCTCTCCGATAAACAGCACAAACGCCAGCGCTATATGTTGCTCGGGGTCCTGCTGGCAATCCCTGGCCTGGTGGGGGTGACATTCTCCACGGCTTATTGGCTTTTGCTAGTTTCCGCCTTCTTCTTGGGGTTTTTCCTGATCAGTGTTGCTCCGATTGGTATGCAATACGTCGCCGAGATCACCTACCCCGCCCCTGAAGGCACCTCCGCTGGGCTGATCCAGCTGTTTGGGCAGGTCTCAGTGGTCTTCGTTTATATTATGGAAGCGATGCGGAGCAAAAATGGCGCATTCACCCCATCATTATTGCTGGCAACGGTGCTGTTGGTGGTATTGGTAGGGGTCATCACCCGGATGAAAGATCCTCCGGTCCGAAATATGTGATAGGCCGCCTTCCGTTAACACCTGGCTTGAAATTTCCAAATCGTGCCACCCTGACCAGATTTCGAGTATGATGCGAACGTGAGGCTGAACCGGCCTTCAAGCGCTGGGCAGACTCGGCTGAAATTGCTCGACTAATCTAATTCCTGGCGAGTGAAGGAGCCTTCTTCATCACCAGTCACGACTGGCTGGTGGATTGTGGCTGGGTTGCCAAATAAGGAGTTTTCATGAATCAAGATGTGTGCCATCAAATTGTCCAAATTGCCACCGAGTTATATGCCAAGTGCCTGCTTACCCCCATCGGCGGCAAAATCAGCGCCCGCTGTGAAGATGATCCTATGGAAAAGCGTGCCCAGCAGCGTATCTACCAGATTAACCCACAGGCCATGCT
>JBAPSY010000031.1:0-5221 GCA_049281855.1 Anaerolineales bacterium | reverse complement strand
GCGGATTGCAGGTGAACGAGAATGCCATCAAACGCAACCTGGAGGCTTATGCTCCTTTTGCAGCGATCGAGCGTGTACTCATGGCTCTGGGTAAAGCTGGGGCTGACCGACAGGTGATGCATGAGTACCTGCGAGAACACTCACTGACTGCATGGGCAGAAGTTCAATCTGGAAAGCCCAACTTGCTGGCAGATTTGGTCTGCCATGACCCGGAAATAACTCGTTACCTACCTGAGGATGAGCTGAATCAGTTAATGGATATTACCCATTATCTGGGGGATGCACCGCAACGCGCTCGCCAGATGGCTGAAACCATTCGGAACGTATTAGCGAGTTAAACCACCCTGGGATTTAAGATAATCGTGCCATGTCTGGAGAATCGCACCGGGTATAATCAAAACTCTGGTTAACCGGCTTTAGCGTTTAACCCGAATCGTCGCATTACGCTCAGGTCCAACGGATACAATCGAGATTGGTGTTTCGACCAATTCCTCGATGCGATGGACGTAAGCCTGCGCCTTCGGTGGAAGTTGATCAAACTGGCGCACATCTTTGGTGGACTGCATCCAGCCGTCCAGCTCGATGTACTCCGGTTCATAGCCTTCCAACCAGCGCGCATCCCCTTCCCAATAATGTGACAGGCGTCCCTTTCCGCCGAGGGGATGATAACCCACTCCAATCTTGATCTTCGGCAACTTATCCAGCACATCCAGCTTCGTCAGGGCAATCTCGGTGAAGCCACTCAGCTGAGAAGTGAAGGAAACCAGATCAGCATCAAACCAGCCGCAGCGACGTGGTCTGCCTGTGACGGTACCGAACTCCTTGCCCTCATTTTGAAGCATTACCCCAGTATCATCCAACAGCTCAGTTGGCATGGGTCCACGTCCCACACGGGTGGTGTAAGCTTTGGTAACCCCAATCACGCGGTTGATCCAATGTGGGGCGATCCCCAATCCGGCTGTCACTCCTCCAGATATGGTCGTGGATGCCGTACAGTATGGATATGTTCCCCAGGTATTATCTAATAAGGAGCCTTGGGCGCCTTCCAATACGATGGTTGCATCATCCTTGAGGGCTTTCTGCACCAGCCCAAACGGCTCACGCACCACGGTATGAACCTGAGCGTACTGTTCCAGCTTTTCCTCCAATACGGTTTTAAGGTCCAAGGGCTCTTGATCGAAAGCTTTGAAGAGAGTATTTTTCACCCGGAGCTGGATTTGAAGTTTCTCACTGAAGACCTTTTTATCTTGCATATCCACCAGGCGGATGCCGTTATAGCTGACTTTATCAGCATAGACTGGTCCCACGCCACGTTTGGTCGTGCCAGTGCTGGCATCCCCCTTAGCCATCTCGTAGATTGCCTCCACCATCGGGTGGTAGGGCATGACCACGTGGCAGCGAGGAGAAATCCACAGGCGGTCGCTGAGGTCGATGCCGGCATCCTTGATCATGTGAATCTCGCTGATCAACGTCGCCAGGTTGAGCACCACACCCGGACCGATGATGCAGATGGTCTTGGGATTGGAAAATCCGTTGGGTGTTAACCGGAGCTTGAACGTCCCGTAGTCGTTTATCACGGTGTGCCCAGCATTATCACCACCATTAAACCGGGCGGTAATATCCGCCTCCTGGGATAACAAATCGACGACTTTGCCTTTCGCCTCATCTCCCCACTGCGCTCCTATGACCATGGTAACGCTCATACTGCTACCCTCCAATCCTTAATCATCATGTGACCGCTCAATTGTACTCTCCTACGGAGTGAATGGAACGGTGATTTTTTGAACGATACGCGGATATAATCTATTTCTATGGCTCTGATAGAAGATTCTGCCAACCGCCAGATTGCCCGTTCTGCTGGAACGGTGATGATCGCCTTATTATTGAGCAACCTGACCAACCTGGTCAGCCTGATCCTGAATGCCACCACATTTGGGACGCAAGCCGATATGGATGCCTTCCTGGCTGCCAACCGAGTCTCAGAGACGTTGTTCATGCTCATGGCAGGCGGCGCGCTTGGGTCAGCATTCATCCCCACCTTTACGGGAATGTTGACCAAAGGTGAGCGCAACCAAGCTTGGAAACTAGCTTCAGCGATCGCTAACCTGGTGCTGGTCGTTCTGATCCTGGCAGCCATTCTAGCGGCCATATTTGCCCAGCCATTGGTTCGTTATGTGCTAGCACCTGGCTTTGCTAATGATCCCGGGCAGGTAGCCCTGACAGTAAATTTACTGCGCATCATGCTGCCCTCAGCAGTGCTCTTTGGGCTGAGTGGGTTGGTGATGGGCATCCTCAACTCACACCAGGTGTTTTTCATCCCTGCTTTAACCCCTGCCATGTACCGCTTGGGGATGATCTTTGGGGTTTTATTTCTCTCCCCAAAGATGGGCATCTTCGGGCTAGCGTGGGGTGTGGTGATTGGAGCCTGCCTGCACCTGATCTTGCAGATACCCAGCTTGCTACGCTTGAAGGGCAGCTACTTCCCAACACTGGGATTAAAGCTGCCGGATGTGCGCCAGGTGGCAATATTAATGGCACCACGCGTGTTTGGCGTAGCGGTAGTGCAACTCAATTTTTGGGTCAACACCCGACTGGCATCACAGATGAGTGAAGGAAGTGTGACTGGTATTACCTGGGGACTCACAATGATGTTGATGCCGCAGGCGATCATTGCCCAATCAGTTGCGATGGCTGCCTTGCCCACGCTTTCGGCACAATTTACGCTTTCGAAGCTGGATGACCTGCGGAACTCGCTGGCGACCAGCTTAAGGGGCATCTTGCTGCTCTCTATCCCAGCTTCGCTCGGGATGATCCTACTCAGGCAGCCGATCGTGGCACTCATGCTGCAGTATGGCAAGTTCACCGAAGCCTCTACTCAATTGATATCCTGGGCGCTGCTCTGGTACTCAGCCGGTCTTGTGGGGCACTGCGTCGTGGAGATCCTGGCACGCGCGTTCTATGCCATGCATGACACGAAAACACCCGTAGTGGTGGGCACAGTGGCGATGGGATTGAACGTGGTATTCAGTGTGCTCTTATCGAGCTGGTTCGCTCGCATCGGTTGGATGCCACATGGTGGGCTGGCATTGGCGAATTCGCTGGCCACAGGGTTAGAGGCTGCCAGTTTATTGATATTAATGCGCCGCAGGCTAGGTGGGTTGGAGGGGCAGCGCATTCTGAAGGGTACCAGCCAAGCTTTTTTAGTGACGGTAGTCATGGCGTTAGTGCTTTGGGGTTGGCTGGGTTTGACGAATGAGCGTCAGGCATGGCTGGTGGGTGGGGGTGGAGTAGTGCTGGGTAGCGCTGTCTATGGGTTAGGTGTGCTGCTGCTAAAAGTCCCAGAAGTACGATCGGTGCTCGATGTAGTAAGGCAGAGGCTCAAGCTGGCTTATAAATAGCATGCTCCCGCAGCTTTACCACGCACATCACAGCCGGCACCTGGAAGACCTTCCTTTTTGGTTTGAACTGGCTGCTCAGACAGGTGACCCTATACTTGAGCTGGGTTGTGGCACTGGCAGGGTGCTCATACCACTGGCGCAGGCAGGTTTCCACACGATTGGTTTGGATCACAACCTAGCGATGTTAAAGTTCGTAAAGGCATGCATTGGACCTCAGATACAACCTGCACCTATGCTCATCGTAGCTGACATCAGTAGATTTATGCTGACCAAGCAATTTCCACTGATCATCCTTCCGTGTAATACTTTCAGCACCTTGCATGAAAACTATCGCCACTCTGCTTTGGAATGCGTACGAAAGCATTTGAAACCAGGCGGGGTATTTTCAGCGAGCTTGCCAAACCCTGAGCAACTTAAGGATTTGCCTGCCTGGTCGGCAGCAGAATTCGAAGATGAATTTATTCATCCTCAAACAGGCAACCCGGTACAAGTGAGCAGCTCATGGCGGCGTACGAAACACAGCTTCAACGTGACCTGGATTTATGACCATTTACTTCCGGATGGTAGGGTCGAACGACAAACGATTGAGACTGCCCACCTAATGACCCACGAGGACACTTACATCGAGGAGATCCAAAGTGCAGGGATGAAAATAACAGGGGTTTATGGAGATTTTAACCGCTCGGCATATACAGCTGACTCGCCCCAATTGATTCTCGTTGCGACAGGCTGATTGTATTAACAACCCCAGACAAGTTTCTTGCATAATTCATATATAACGTTTGCACCTATCTGATATTGGTGCAGTATCATTCAGCCATCAATATGAAAGAATATGATCAATATTAAGGAGATGATATTATGACTTTCTATGTTACCCCTTACCGTCGAATGGCTACCATGCGCAATGCAATGAATCATTGGTTTGAGGGCAGTATGGCCGATCACACTCCCACCGAGCGTGAAATGCTTTTGGCGGTCGATGTTACCGCAGGTGATGAAGCTTATGACATTTCTGCTCTCGTACCCGGATTAGATGCAGATGACCTAGACATTGAGGTTTTGAATAATACGGTTACGATCCGTGGTGAGTTCAAATCTGGTGAAGAGGAGCAAGACAAATACCTGGTTTGTGAATTACCGAATGGTCGATTCAGCCGGGTGATCACTCTGCCTACAGCTGCGGATGCCAGTAAAGTTGAAGCCTCGATTAGGAATGGTGTGCTTTTCCTGCATATCCCAAAAGCCGAAGCGGATCGTCCAAAGTCCATCAAAGTCATGAGTAATTAATTGACCGATTAAATATTCAGAGACAATACTAAAAGAAGGGCACAGTGTGTTATAGGATCACAGTGAGTGCTGTGTGTTACACTGTACCCTTCAATGTTTTAATTATTCAAGATCTGGATCTCTAATTTCATTACAGCTTCTATAGAAGACCGGGGGGATGGAGATCTTTATAAATTAATTGAATAGAAAAAACAATTCGATTCAATTATTCTTTGATGAGAGTGGGTAGTAATTTACATTCAGTTGGTAATGTGAGAAATAACATTGAGATGATTGAGGTGTCTGTAAGTCTGGAATGTCAGAGCTTATATTATACAGATATTATAGCACAAATGTTCTGTTCCACAATGGGTTTATGGAAAACTTCCGCAAATTCAGAGATATTTTAAGATTTCTCATAAAAGAGTAGTTATCCGGCACAAGAGCGAACCGGACAGCTCATCAATTAGCGATTAGTTTTTAGCTAAATGTCAAGTGTCAAGTCCTGAAATATGTTTACAGATAATTATAGGTATTAGCAAAAAAAGATACCA
>JBAPSY010000030.1:0-1828 GCA_049281855.1 Anaerolineales bacterium | reverse complement strand
ATTAAGATGGTCAGGAGAAGATTGCTCCCCTTCACTTCGCTAGAGGCATGGGTCAAAATAGAACGTCCAACACGCAACGACAACAAATCGTGACTTCGGACTTCACAAACCGAAGAACGCCCTCGATGACAACCTGACTTTACAGTCAACTAATCGATCATCAGAAAGGCGTAGCGGTTCATCGTTTGAGTGGGATCGGTGAGCACCTCGATGGGGTAGCCAAGCTTGCGTACGGTGGTGAATACGTCCACAGCCATACCTTCAGGGGAAGGGCGTGATAGCTTGGGCTCCTTACAGTCAGCACGGTTTGGCACACATTCAGCGCAAAGCTCACACGAGTCCATGAAAAGCAAGAAAGCTTTGGGATGACCTGCCATGAAGATTTCACGCTCCAGCTTGACCAGCTTGAGGTTGGTTCGGGCGCTCCAGGCTTTGCGCTCCACTTTATCGGGAGCAATTTGTTGGAAGTGTAGCAGGATGGCGTGCTTGTACTCAGAGAAGAAACGCTGGCATTCCTCAACTGAGGGGCTGTTGGGCGGGCAGGAAGCTGCTTTGCCGTAGCTGGGGCAGCCAAACTCGCATTTCATCCGCACCCAGTGCGAGACAACGATATCCTGCGGGTCGAGCCATTTAAAATCATCGTAGCCATGCTCATGCAGGAGGGATTCAATCTGATTAGCATCTGCCATGTGATTAAGATCCTTTGTCCGCCCAGAAATGGTGATAGTCATCCGCCTCGGCTTCCTCTTTGATGGTGAAGCTCGCCTGGGTTAGCCACTGGCGGACCTGGTCCATGGATGGAAAGTAATGATAGCCGCCATGGTCCTCCCCCACCCCGAGAAGGGTTTGGGATTCAACGCTACCGAGGGCTGATTCACCGTAGACGACGGGCAAACCTAGATCCAAACCAGCCTGGTAATCATGCTCGATGATGGATGGATCAGCGATTTCGACAGTGAAATAAAGCTGACCGGTGGGTTTGAGTGCCCGATGGAAATTACCAAGCACAAGGGGCCAATCTTCGGGGAAGATCATTTCCATCGCATCGACGCACAGGATGAGGTCAAAAGCTTCCCGGTACTGCATTTCCTGCAAGCCAAATTTTTTTACCCTTACCTGAGGATATTTTCTGGTGGCACGATTGAGCATTTCCCGGGATTGATCAATACCGGTAAACCTTTTCCCGCTGGCAAGCAGGATCGGCCAATACTTGCCCGTGCCGCAGGCGGCGTCAAGGATGGATCCATTTTTAGGGCAGGCATTGGCGAGCTGGGTGACAAAGCGCTGATGGACGGGGTCGATTTCAGTGCCCCAGTGATCGTCGTAAATGGGTGCCCATAGATGGTCATAACGTTCTTCGATGAAGCGACGTCGTTCTTTAAGCCAATCATCACGGTTCATAGGGTTTACTCTTTTCTAATGGTTTGCGTCTACTAATTGTACAGGGTTTTTGAAATTCGACCTCACTGCCTACTGGCAGATGAAATCCGACGGCTAAATGTACCAAACCCACGGAGTGGATTTCAGGGGATGATCTTCTCCCACGGCTCGGGGCTGCCTTTTACAACGATGAAGACCGGGTTGGGGAGGGGGAAGGTGAGCTTAGATAGTTTTTCATATTGCGCCATATCACGCCGGATCAATTTGGCTTTGAGATGGTTGAGCTCGTATTCAAGCTGCCCATCGGTGACGGGAATATTGGCAAGTGATGAAGGCGGTTTTATCTTACCAGGATTGAAGGCAAACCCACGTCGATTGGCTTCTTCGAGAATGGCAGAAAGATATTGGTCCACAGCAGCGATTGGATCGGGTTGTGTTTTGAAGCGCA